>JAOUEE010000403.1 GCA_029858875.1 Acidimicrobiia bacterium | reverse complement strand
GACCGAGCTCGTCGAGCAATTGGGTGGCCCGGGCGCGGGCCGGGCCCCGGGGCTGACCATTCATGTCGGCCACCACCATCAGGTTCTCGGCGGCGTTCAGGAACGGAACGAGGTTGACCGACTGGAACACGAACCCCACGTTCGCCCCCCGGAATCTGGTCAGCTCCTTCTGCCCGAAGCCTGAGATCTCGGTTCCCCGCACCCGCACCGAACCCTCGGTTGGTGTCAGCAGCCCCCCGCCGATGGACAACAGCGTGGTCTTGCCGGAGCCCGATGGTCCGACGAGGGCGACGATCTCGTCATCGTCGACATCGAGCGTGGCGTGGTCCAGGGCCACCACGTCCTCGTCGCCAGAGCGATAGACCTTGCGGACGTCGCGCAGTTGCAGAGCGCTCACGGTGGGCCTCCTGTTCAGACCCCGGCGCCAATGGCCGAGGCGGGATCGATACGGATGATTCGGCGCAGTGAGATCAGCGCGCCCAGCACCGACGCCGCCACCAGCGCGACCAGGGTGTAGACACCCCGGCCCAGTTCGAACTGGGCCGGCACCGTCGGCGGGAGCACCCGGGCCATGGCCAAGGTCGCGACCAGCCCGATGGCGAACGCCCCGACGGCGACGACGATCGCCTGCACCACCACGCCGAGAACCAGGATGCGGTCCGAGGCACCCACCGCCTTGAGCACGGCGTAGAGGCCCTGTCGTTCGATGGTGAGCAGGGCGAAGAACAGCGCCACCACCAGGCCGGCAACGAACACGGTGACCCCGATGACGGCCGTGAAGGTGCGCTCCTGCTCGGTGATTCCCGGGACGGCGAACACGGCCTCGTCCTGGCTGAGTGACTCGGTGACGCCGACGGTCGAGTCGATCGAGGACTCGAGGTCGGGACGTGGCTCGACCACCCGCACCACCAGGGCCTGGAACTCCTCATCGCCGACCGGGTCGTCGGGCCGATTCTGATTCTGGACCGACCGCCAGGTACCGGGCTCGACCCACAAGCCGCCCTGGAGGAGGTAGTTGGTGTCCTCCACCCAGTCGACCAGCTCCAGCGGGACCGCGGCCGGTCCGACCAGCACCGTCTGGCCCAGCTCGGCTCCGAAGTCCTCGAGCCGCCTATCCGCATGCGCCTGCCCCGGACCGGGGGGCTCCGGCAGCGTGGACGACGCCAGCTCGTAACCGATGACGGCGCCGTCGGCGATCTCGGCCTCTCCCGGGATCACCACCCCCAGCAGCGAGATCCCCAGTCCGCCCACCTCACCGTCACCCACTGCCGCCTCCACCCCGGCGCGCGTCCCGGCATCGATCGACGACCGCAGGAACGACTGCCGAGCGTCGGATGAGAACACCACCGCGTCGGCATCGTGGGCGCGGATGGCTCCCGTCGAGTTGAGGAAGAGTCCATCCAGCAGAGCCCCCAGGAACAACAGCAGCAGCGAGAGCAGCGTCAGGGCCACCCCGGCGATGGCGAATCGACCCGGCTTACGGGCCAGCTCGAGGAGGGCGACCCGCACGCTACAGCCCTCGCCCGCCGTCGCTCGTGGCGCGGATCGGGTCGATGAGCAGCACCCGCCGGATCGAGACCACCCCGCCGAGCAGTGACAGGACCAGGAGCGAGCCGATCGTGACGGCCACGGTGCGGGGTTCGAGATCGAGGGGAATCGCGCCCGAACGCAACACGACATCGAGCACCACGGTCAGCCCGACGCCGAGCACGATGCCTGCTCCCATCACGGCCAGTATCTGTGCCACCAGGTTCTTCACGAGGTAGCCGGCCGGAGCGCCCACGGCCCGCAGGAGCGTCAACGGCTTGGCCTTCTGCGTCGTGAGGATGAGGAAGAAGAACCCGACGACCAGGGTGACCACCACGAAGGCCAGGGCGAGGATGATCTGGAACGACTGCGAGACGCCCTGCACACCGGGATTCTGGGCGGCCGCCTGCTCGCGGGTCAGGGCCTCGACGCCGGCCACTTGGGCGTCGATGCGTGCGGTCAGCTCGTCCAGGCCGATGTCGGGAGCCGGTTGCACCGCGATCAGCGAGGGCAGCACCACCTCGGCGGCAGGATTCACCGCCCGCTGCGCGGCCGCGAAGGTGTCGAAAGAGACGAACAGCGTCGGGGCCACGCTCCACTGGGTGTCCTCGGCCAGGCCCACCACCTCGATGAGCGGCCCGTCGGCCCCCACGATGGTCACCGTGTCGCCGAGGTCGAAGCCCTTGTCGGCGTCGATCGCGCTGGCGACGGCCTCGTCGGGCCCCGACGGCAGCCGACCCTCGGTGAGCGTCGTCGGCTGGCCGAGGCCGCCCAGCTCGTACCCGAACACGACGGCGTCCTCGTCGACGGGCGCCGCATCGGCATCGGGTCGGACGAGCACCGTGAACGTGTTCTGACCGATGGGTCCACTCTCGGCCACCCCGGCGACACCGGCGATGGCCACCTCCTGTTCGGGGAAGAGGAAACTGCCCTCGACGTTCTGACGGGCCTGCTCGTTGAACACGAGGATCGGTGCGTTCTGGTTCTTGACCGCGCCCACGAAGCTGGTGACCAGGCCGCCGAACAGCCCCTGCTGGAAGGTGATCAGGAACACGAGCAGGCCGATCGCCCCGGCCAGCAGGGCGAAGCGAATCTTGGCTCGGGCGATCTCACGAAGGGCCAGGAACACCGTGTGAGTCCACCAGGGTGCCGGCTGCTATGCGAACTCGGAGGACCGGTCACCGTGTTGCCCCCAACGGTGGCGAGTGGTACCGAAGGGGTTCTTGATCTGGAACGACGACGTCCTCTTCCTGCACGTGCCGAAGACGGGCGGGACCAGCGCCACCTTCTGGCTGGCCCGCAACCTGCGTCCCAAGGTGCACTACACCGCACCCGAGAAGATGAAGGCCCACCGTCGGGCCAAGTTCCACCAGGGCACCCGCCACGAGTCACTGGCCGAGGCGGCCGAGTACTTCGCCGCCGATCGTCGCCGGTTGAGCGAATTCGCCGCCATCTTCGCGGTGATGCGCAACCCCTACGACCTGGACGTGTCCCGCTTCTTCTCGTTGCGCGAGCTGGGTACGGCCGGAGCGGGCAAGGCCCATCAGCTGGCCATGGCCGGCGACTTCGCCGCTTTCCTGGCCGAGGCCCCGTTCAACGGCTATTCACCACCGACCATCGACCGGTACTTCCGAATCGGCGACGGTGAGATGCCACCGAACATGACGCTGTTGACCTTCGAATCGCT
>JAOUEE010000402.1 GCA_029858875.1 Acidimicrobiia bacterium | reverse complement strand
ACGATCGACGTAGAGCAGGCCGACGGACCCAATCATTGGGTGTTCGAGCTGAACCTGGGCGACGCTCCCAGCTTCGTGGTCACCGACCGGACCGGTCTGTTCCCGAATTTCGCCGTCGCCATGTCGCCTGTCGGCGGAGGCACCTGAGTGCCGGCACGAATCAGCGGCCCGTCAGGGCGGCGAACAGCGGGCGATCGATGTTGCCGCCGGAGAGGATCACGCCGACCCGCTGGTCGCGCCATCGGTCGGGATGGGCCAGGAGAGCAGCGACCCCCACCGCGCCGCTGGGCTCGAGCACGACGGCCACCGCGTCGAAGGCCGAGACCATCGCCGTGATGATCTCGCGGTCGGTCACCGTGACCACATCGTCCAACAGATCTCGGTTCAGCGAGAACGTGTTGACGCCCGGACTGACCAACGCCAGTCCGTCGGCGATGGTCGTCGGGGGCTCGATGCGAACCGGGTGGCCACGCAGCCACGACTGGAGCGTGTCGTCGGCTGCCGCCGGCTCGACACCGATCAGGCGGCACGTGGGGACCAGCGCCCTCATGGCCGAGCCACAGCCGGCCATGAGGCCGCCACCGCTCATCGGTACGAGGAGGGCGTCCACCTCGCCGACCTGCTCGAACAGCTCGAGGGCGGTGGTTCCCTGTCCGAGCATCACGTCACGGTCCTCGAACGGGTGCACGAAGGTGGCCCGGCCAGCCGCTGCTCGCTCACGGGCCGGCCCCTCGCGATCGGACGTCGCCCGGTCGAACGTCACCACCTCGGCCCCGAACGACTCGATCAGCGACCGCTTGGCAACGGGCGCATCATCGGGGATGTACACCACCGCGGGCATGGCCAGCATGGCTGCGGCACACGCCACGGCGGCACCGTGATTTCCCGAGGAGACGGCGACCACCCCGCCGGACCGGTCGCCGTCGGGGATGAGTGACAGCCGATGAAAGGCGCCGCGGAACTTGAACGACCCGGCGCGTTGTGAGGACTCGTCCTTGGCCAGCACCTCACCACCCATGATGCCGTCGAGCAGCGGGCTGGTGAGCACCGGAGTCCGGTGTGCCGCAGGGCCGATGATGGCTGCCGCCTGACGGATCTCGGCGAGGGTGAGCGGCTGCGTCACGTTCGGCCTGGCGAGACGACGAGGGCCACCGCGCGCCGCAGCAGTTCGATACCGGTGCAGGTGCGGGCGGAGGCCTGAAACGGGGTCGACCGGGAAAGGCTTGGCCCGTGGCGCCCGCTGGAGGTGCCCCAGAGGGTGGCGGTCGCCGCTGGGCCGCCGATCACGGCCGGGCCCGCCATGTTTGCCGCGTGAGAGTCCGACCACCCGTGATGGGAGTGCCCAGGTCGAGCCGCGAGACGAGTTCGGCCTGGCCCACCGCTGGTGGGGTCATCGCCGGGTGGTACCGCCGACGCTTGGGCATGGTCGCGCTTTCGGAGCGGGCAGCATGGCTGCCGAAGAGAGAAGCAGCATCATCGCTCGGCCCGGCAGGCGCAACACCCGCTGCGATAGCTTCTGCCCATGCCACGCGTCGCGATCGGCGCCCGCCCGGCCGCCGGTGCGATCCTCTCGATGGGATGACGGAGGTCGTCGTACGCAGCAGCGCTCCCATTCGGGTGTGCGACCTGGGCGGATGGACCGACACGTGGTTCGCCGCCCACGGTCGGGTGGTGAACTTCGGAGTGGCGCCTCGCGTCCACGTCGTCGTTCGCTCATCGCCAAGCGATGGTGACCCGGCGGTGGCCGTCGACCTGCGGAACTACGGGATCCGATTCACGCCGAGCCGATCGCCGGCGAACTGGGGCCGACACGCGCTGATCGAAGCGACCCTCCATCGCATGGGTGGATCGCCCCCCGCCCACGACGTGGAGGTGGTGATCTGGTCCGACGCCCCGCCGGGAGCGTCGACCGGCACGTCAGCGTCGCTCTGCGTGGCCCTTATCGGCGCGCTCGACGCCCTCGGCGAGCAGGGCTCGCGCCTCTCGCCCGAGGAGCTGGTTGCGGCGGCCCACGGCGTGGAGACCGAGCTGCTCGGCCTGCAGTCCGGCGTCCAGGATCAAGTGTGCGCCGTCCACGGTGGCGTCAACGAGGTGCTGATCTCGCCGTACCCGCACGCCCAACGCACCGAGATCCAGCTCGAGCAAGAAGTGAGGGAAGCCCTCGACGGCCGGCTTTCTCTGATCTACCTCGGACCTCATCGCTCGTCGGCGCTCCACCAACTGGTGATCGCCACCCTGGAACACCACGACGAGGAACCGGCCGCGCTCGGGGACCTCCGCGAGGCGGCAAGATCGGGAGCCCTGGCCCTCCGAGCCGGAGACCTGGCCGGATTCGGCGCGGCCATGATCCACAACACGATGGCCCAGCGGGACCTGCATCCCGGGCTGGTCGGCGCTCGGGCCCGGCGGGTGTTCGACCTGGCCGAGCAGAGCGCGGCGCTCGGATGGAAGGTGAACGGGGCCGGTGGCGAGGGAGGGTCGTTGAGCGTCCTGCATCGAGATGACGCGAGCCGGGCCGAGTTCGAGCGGGTCATCGAGTCTCGGAGGGGACCATTTCGGCCGATCCCGGTTCGGCTGGCCGACGGCTTGGTGGTGACGATCACTCTCCCATGACCACCCGAGCCCGTCGACGACTCCGGGCGACGGGCGGCTCGACCATCTTGGCCAGCGCATGCCCCGGAACGACTCCCAACCGTGAGCGACTACGTCGAGCGGCAGGTCTACCCGGTGACGGTCCTGGTGCTGGTGGGGCTGATCTTCGTCGGCCTGTTCGCGGTGCTGTTGGCCATCGAGGCGGCAACGGCGGCTGCGGCGCTGCTCGCCTGGTCGGGTGTCGCGTTCACGTTCGCGGCCTTTCTCGCCTTCAGCCGATTGACCACCACGGTCACCCCCGACACGGTCACCGCGGCGTTTCGGTTCGGCCGGCCGCGGCGCGTCATCCCCGTGACGGCGGTATTGGCCGTTCGCGTGCGGCGCAACTCCTGGTGGCTCGGGTGGGGGCTCCGAAAGGTGCCGAAGGGTTGGATGTACAACCTGTGGGGTGTCGGTGCGGTGGAACTGCAGCTGGATTCCGGTGCCGTGTTTCGCACCGGTAGCGCCCATCCCGAAGAGCTCGAAGCAGCGATCGGTGCAGAGCTCCTGGGCCCGATGCGCTGAGAGACGGCCCGCGTCGCTACCGGTCGCCGGGTGCGGGCATCCCGACTTCGGTCTGGGCC
>JAOUEE010000401.1 GCA_029858875.1 Acidimicrobiia bacterium | reverse complement strand
CCCAGGCCTGCTTGCGCAGCTGCCAGCTGGAGGGATCGTCGTCGGTGGGACCGGGCCACAAGACGGTGCGCAGATCGTCCTCGAGCACGATGTCGAGCAGCGCGTAGAAGTCGCGCACCCCGCGCGCACGGGCGATCTCCCCCACCCGCTGGCCCTTCAGCCCCTCGTTGGCGGCCGAGTACGTGTCACCGACGACGTAGTTGGCCCAGCCGGTCAGGCGGCTGAACACACCGGCCTCGGGTGCCGCGGCCCGCTGTTCGAGGAAGATGCGAACCTCGGGATCGCGCAGCTTCTCCATGCGCTCGGGGATGGGCAGACCCATCACGTCCATCCAGTCGGGCAGTTGGAACAGCGCGCAGTAGTTGCCGAAGTTCATGTTCATGCCCACCAGCACGGGCATGGTGAGCGCCACCGCCCGGGCCCCGCGTCGGGCCACCTGATCCATCGCCGCCAGCTGGCTCTCGTAGTCCGCCGGTCGGGCCGAATCGATGGTGAGCACATTCCAGTTGAGGGGGCGCTGACCCGCCAAGGACATGTCGCCCATCAGCTCGACCTCGTCGTCGCTGAACCCGGACATGCAGCCGTCGGTGACCCATTCGAGAGTGGTGCCCTCGAAGTCCTTCACCGTCTCGCACAGCGTGAGCAGCTCCTCGCGACTGCACCACCGGGAGGGTACGGGTTGACCACCGCCGTCGCTGTGGGTGTAGCTCTGGGTGGTGGAGAAGCCGAGCCCACCGGCTTCGATCGACTCGCGCAGCAGCCGAACCATCTCGGCGATCTGGTCGGCGGAGGCCTCGTGGCCCACGGCGTCCTCGCCCATGACCGTGCGCCGCAGGGCGCAGTGGCCCACCAGGCTGCCGACGTTGACGCCGATGTTGCCCTCGAGGCGGTCGAGGTACTCGGCGAAGGTGCTCCAATTCCACGGCACGCCCGATTCGAGCGCCTCGAGGGGCATGCCCTCCACCTTGGCCATCATGTTTCGCAGGTAGTCGGCGTCGCCCTCACCGTTGAGCGGAGCCAGGGTGAACCCGCAGTTGCCCATGATCACACTGGTCACGCCGTGCAGGTTGGAGGGGGTGGCGTGGGGATCCCAGAACAGCTGGGCATCGTAGTGGGTGTGGGGGTCGACGAAGCCCGGGGCCACCACCAGCCCGGTGGCGTCGAGGGTCTCGGTGGCGGCCTCGTCGATGCTGCCGATGGCGACGATCAGGCCGTCGCGCACCCCCACGTCGGCCGTCCTCGCGGCACCGCCGGTGCCATCGATGACGCTTCCACCCTTGATCAGCAGGTCGAGCATGCCGACATCGTATCGACTGCTGACCAGGCGTCAGATTCGGCGCCCCGCCGCGGTGATGCCAAGCTCGCGCCATGGCTGACCTCGACGAACTGCTCGCCCAGATGTCTCTCGACGAGAAGGTGGCCGTACTCGGCGGCGCCGATCTGTGGCATACCGCCGGGGTGGACCGGCTGGGCGTGCCCAGCCTGAAGGTGACCGATGGGCCCAACGGGGCGCGCGGTGATGCCGTGCTCGGGAGTGGTACCGGCACGTCGGCATGCATTCCGTGCGGCTCGGCCCTGGGGGCCACGTGGGATCCGGCCCTGGTCGAGGCGCTGGGCGTCCTGCTCGGCCGGGAGGCCGACACCAAGGCGGCGCACGTCTTGTTGGCCCCCACCATCAACATCCATCGCCATCCGCTGGGCGGTCGGAACTTCGAGTGCTACAGCGAGGACCCCGAGCTGTCGGGGCGCCTGGCCATCGGGTTCATCCGGGGCGTCCAGAGCCAGGGCATCGCCACCACGCCCAAGCACTTCGTGGGCAACGACAGCGAGTTCGAGCGCAACACGATCGACTCGGTGATCGACGAGCGTGCCCTGCGGGAGATCTACCTGCGACCGTTCGAACTGGCCCTGCTCGAGGGTGACGCATGGGGTCTGATGGGCGCGTACAACCGCCTCAACGGAGAGCACTGCACGGAGAACCGTCGGCTGCTCACCGAGATCCTCCGCGACGAGTGGGGCTGGGACGGCTTCGTCGTCAGCGACTGGTTCGCCGCGAAGGCCACCGCGGCCACGGCCGACGCGGGCATGGACCTCGAGATGCCCGGTCCGCCGGCGTGGTACGGAGACAAGCTGGTGGCGGCGGTCGGCGAGGGCCAGGTCGACGAGGCGCAGGTGGAGATGCTGACCCGCCGCATGCTGGTGGCCATGGACCGAACCGGTGCCTTCGACGACCCCAAGGTGCGTGACGAGGAAGCGGTCGACCGGCCCGAGGACCGTGCCCTCTGTCGGCGGGCGGCCTCCGAAGCGATGGTGCTCCTGCGCAACGACGGCGTGCTCCCGCTGTCGAGCGATGTCTCCCGGCTGGCCGTCATCGGACCCAATGCGGACGTCGCCCAGATCATGGGCGGGGGCAGCGCCAACCTGCGCCCCCACTATCGCCGAACGCCGCTCGACGAGCTGCGTCATCGCCTGTCCGACACGGAGCTCACGTTCGAACCCGGCTGTGTCACCACCAAGACCATCCCACCGATCGAGTCGCGGCACCTCCGCACCCCGGACGGCCAGCCCGGCATCCTGGTCGAGTACGTGAACGGCACCGACGGTGCCGGCCCGGTGGTGGCCACCCAGGTGCGGGACTCCACCCGCTTGATGTCGTTCGGTGAGGCGGTCGATGGCGTGGATCCGTTGGGGCACCGCTTCCGGGCCCGGGCCACCTACACGCCGACGGAGACCGGGCCGCACACCTTCGGCCTCATCCAGGTGGGTCGGACCCGGGTGTCGGTCGACGGCGCGGTGGTCCTCGACGGACTCGGTCAGCCGCTTCCGTCGGGAGAGGCCTTCTTCGGGATGGGCAGCGAGGAGATCACCGCCGATGTCGAGTTGGTGGCCGGACAGCCGGTGGACCTGCTGATCGAGTACGCCAGCACCGACGCCATGATCCTGACCGCGGCCAACGTGGGCTGCCGACCCCCGGTGCCCGACGACATCGTCGATCGCGCGGCCCGGGCCGCGGCCGATGCCGATGTGGCCGTGGTGGTGGTCGGGACGAACGACGACTGGGAGACCGAGGGCAACGACCGGACGTCGATGGACCTGCCCGGCGACCAGGCCGAGCTGATCCGCCGGGTCGCGGCGGCCAACGACCGAACCGTGGTGGTGGTCAACACGGGGTCCCCGGTGGACGTCACCTGGGCCGAGGAGGTGGCCGCGGTGGTGCAGTGC
>JAOUEE010000080.1 GCA_029858875.1 Acidimicrobiia bacterium | reverse complement strand
CATCAGGGAATCCACAATCACACCGGACCGCTCGGTCCCGCCGGTCATTCGACGAGGCCGCACACCCCCACTCACCCCACCGCACCGCCCCATCCCGCCAAACAGTCAACCGGGCTCCACACCCCCACTCACCCCACCGCACCGCCCCATCCCGCCGAGCAACCGACGGGGCGATCAACCGACGAGGCCGGTCGGCGGTGCTTTCGAAACCGGGGGTCAGGGATGGGTTTCGGCGGCAAGCTCGGCGACGCGGGCTTCGCTGGCCGCGAAGCGTTCCCGAAGGTCGGCGACGATGCCGGGGTCGACCTCGTCGTACGAACGCTCGTTGTACTTCGGGTAGTCCGCGACGGGCAGACGATCCACACCCAGGAAGTCGGTGACCCGACCGAGCGTCGGCTCGGGCTCGCGTTGAAGGTCCTCGGTGCGCAGCAGTAGAAGCTGCTCGCCCGGGAAATGCTCCAACCAGCGTTCGATCTGCGGCGCGTACTGGCTGCGGGCGACGTAGCCGTGGTGCATGTGGGCCTTGCTCACGTACGTGGGTTCAGCGGCCAGGCGATCGGTCTCTCCGGCCAGGCGCTGCTCCTCCGCGGCCAGCGCCTTGGCCAGGGGTAGATGCTCGTGCCCACGGGCCACTTCATGGTGGTGGTGCGAGATGGTGCGCTCCACCGGATCGCGCAGGATGGCGACCGCCAGCACGTCGGGCATCACGGCCGCCACCCGCCCGGGGGTCTCGGGATGGAAGAGGTAGTACGGGCTGGCCTCCCCCACGGCGTAGGCCCCGCCCCGCCGCTCCAGCGACCGCCGGGTCGGGAAGTGGCTGCGGTACCAGGACACCGACCGACCGAAATCGGTGTCGAAGTAGTGCACGCCCTTGTTGCGGACGGGCCCGTAGATGTGCTCGTGACGTTCCAGGTAGTAGAAGAGCGAGGTCGTGCCGCCGCGTTGCGCCCCGATGATGAGAAAGGTGGGAAGCACCCGCAGCGACGCCGTGGGCCGACGGGCCGCGGTGGTTGCGGCCCGGATTCCTCGACGGAGGGGCCGGGGCAGTGACAGGCGCCCGAGGGCCGAGCGACCGCTCACGTCGGGGCTCCAGCCGGGCGGGCCGACTCGAGCACGGCGATGATCTCGTCGCGACGATCGATCAGTTGATCGGCCAGACCCGACTCCACCATGCGGGCCACCGTCTCCAGCAACTCGAGGCGAACCAGCAGGGCGGCCCGACTCGGATCCACGCCGAAGGCAGGCAGGTGCTCGACCAGGGCGTCCTCGGCTCGTTGCGCGGCGGCGGCCACCGTCTGGCCGTCGATGAAGCGACCGACCTGCAGCACGTAGTGCGCCGCGTCGACGCCCACGGGCCCATCCACCCTGGACCGTTCCCAGTCCCAGACGTACAGGCCCATGTCGCTCACGGTGCGCCGGATGTTCCACGGCGACCAGTCACCGTGATGGCCGCCCAGATCGATCGCCTCGTCGCCCGAGCGCACCTCCTCGTCGGCGGCCAGCCGATCGAAGGGGCCCAGCCGCCGTCGCAGCGACTGCCACCACGGTGCCCGGGCCAGGGGCTCGTGCGATCGCCCGCCGTACTCCACCAGGCGGACCAACGACTCGATCTCGGCATCGGGTTCCGCCGTGGGCCGATCCTGGATCGGGAGCGGGCGAGTGACGAGTATCGACAGCCCCGACCAGGCGAAGTGGTCGACCACGTCGGGCACGATCAGTCCGCGACACGGCCGCTCGCGCAACGACGCCAGCGCATCGGCTTCGGTGTCCACCATCTCGGCCGTCGCCCGGTCCCAACCCACCTTGGCGAAAGCCACGACCCTGTCCGAGCCGTCCAGCACCCGTATGACCGGCTTGCGATTGGGCCGCACGGGACCGGCGGTCGCCCACAGGCGGGCCTCCACCCCCAGACGGGACTCCAGCTCGGCCCGCAGCGTGACCCCGGATCCGGCAGGCACATGCACCAGGTTGGGGAGGCGGCGCCTCACCCGCAGGTTGGACGCGGCCTTGGCCGCCGCCGAGCGCACCAGCTGTTCGTGACGGCCGATGCCGGCTTCGGATCGCACCAGCGCACCGCGCACCGCGGCGGTGCTGTCGGCGTCGGCCAGGATGGACGGGGCTCGCACCCCCGGAAGCGCCACGTACACCTCGTCACCCTGGCGGCCGGGTCCCCGCTGCAGTGACCCGTCGGGGGCCAGGACACGGCTCCACCACGAAAGACTCATGAGGTCACCACCGGTGACCGGTGGGTCCGGGGTCGGACCGGCAGACGTCTGCGGCGCAACAACAACCCGGCGGCCACGAAACCCAGCGCCAAGGCCCCTGGGAACAAGTTGTAGAACCACATCTGCACCAGCAACCCGACCGTCACCGCGTGCAGCCAGAGGTGGACGTCGTCGAGATCCTCCCGCGTTCGCCAGGCCAGGACGACGAGGAACAACCCGAAGAGGATGGCGCCGACCCAGCCGTGACTGAACAGCACAGTCCAGATCTGACCGTGGGTCCCCACCGGTGGGAGGTTGGGATTCTCCTCGTCGGGCCGAGGCGCTCCGAAGCCCACCAGCGGCGAGTCCTGCACCTGATCGAGAGTGAGCGACACCAGCGTGGCCCGCGACCGATTGGAGTGATCGGATTCGGCCCGATCGGCCACCAGATCGCCGAGCGGTGTCAGGGTGATGAACAGCACGACGACCAATGCACCGAGGACGAGACGAATGGCAGGGAGGGCCCGCCCCGAGCCGGCCCGGCGCACCGTCACGTACAGGAAGCTCGCGGCCAGGCTCAGCCAGAGGCCTCGATTCACCGACACCACGATCGGCACCAGCGAGAGGACCAACAAGAACCGTGCCAGCACCCGGTACTCGAGTCGATGGAAGCGGATTCCGGCGATGGCGAGGGGCACCAGGACAGCCATCACCGATCCCCACTGGTTGGTGAAGCGGTACGGGAACGCCGGTCTGGGCAGATCGAACCCCAGGAAGGCCTGCACCTGGGCGAACCGTGGGGTCAACAGATCGATGAGGAAGGAGCTGGACCGGGCCGATCCCGGCAGCACGGCCAAGGGCAGGCTGAACAGGTCACGCTCGCCCAGGATCATGCCGGCCAGGCCGCCGATGGTGAGCACCGCCAGGGGGATGATGGACCAGCGCAGGAACCACTCGGTGGACAGCTGGCGCTCGGACAGGTTGAACACGTACAGCAGGATCACCCCGGCCGCGGCGTACATGGCCACCCGGTACCCGGCACCGATGAGCGACCCGGGCCGATCGGTCAGTTGCAGTGCGCTCACCGCCGTCCACACCACGAACGCCACCCAGATCCCGAAGCCGGCGGGGATCCGCACCCGCCGAGCGCCCAGTAGGCGAACCGCCATCACCGCGGCCATGGCCACCCAGATCGCCTGGGCCATGCCGAGCACGGCCCACACCGGGAAACCGACCATCACCACGGCGAGGGGCATCATGGGTCGCCGCCACCACTGCTCCTGGCGGGCAGCCCGACGCCGGGCTCGGGACTCGGCCACGGTGAGCATCAGATGCTGCGTCCGGACCGCTGCACGACGCCGACCACCCGGTCGGCACTCACCACACCGGTGGAGACGAGAAGGGCCAGCCAGGCCCGCTGCTCCAGTGGCCACAGGCGAAGCGTGGCGACCGCCTCGGACCTGGCCGCCGATCGCTCGCCGAGAGCAGCCCGGGAAAAGGCGATCTGACCCCTGATGCGAGCCAGACCGCGACGGTCGTTCGCGATGTCGGGGTGTTGGTCGAGCACATACGACAAGCCGTCGATGCGCATCTGCCAGCGCTCCACGTAGAAAGACTGCTCGTGCCAGAGGATCTCGACGCACGGCTCATCGACGGTGACGACATCGGTGAAGCGGGTGGCCCGCAGCAGGAACTCGTAGTCCTCGCCGTAGCCGCCCGGTACGGCCTCGTCGATGAGGCCCATGTCGGTGAGCAGGCTCCGACGGAAGAGGAACGTGCTGGGATGGGTGGCCTCGATGGTGCGAGAACGCAGCAACTGGGCCCGCTCGATCCGGGAGATGCCGGCCGGTCGGGGTCGACGCACGTCGCGGTACACGATCTCGATGCCCGTCGTGGCGAATCCGACTTCGGGATGGGCCGCCAGTAGGCCGACCTGAGCCGACAGCTTCCCCGGGTGCCACACATCGTCATCGTCGCAGAACGCGATCAGCGGCGCCGTCGTGGCCTCGATTCCCGAGTTGCGGGCACCTTGGAGCCCGGGTCGTCGACCATTGGTGATGACCCGCACCGGCCGCGGGCCCCCGGTGACGGCCAGGTCGGGATCCGGGTCGCTGCGGTCATAGACCACCACCGTCTCCACTGACCCCTCGTAGTCCTGGGCGGCGATGGAGTCGATGGTCTTGCGGAGCAGTTCGGGACGGTCGCGGGTGGCGACCACGACGGTGACCGGCGGGCACGCGTCGACGACGGTCTCGTCCGGCGTGGCCATGGCACTCATCGGCCACCTCGCAGGTAGCCGTAGCGGCCCAACAGCGGCGCCGTGAGCACGGTGACCCAGCGGCGGGCTCCCGCCGGCATCTGATCACGCCAGGCCTCGTCCAGGCGCAATGCGACCTTGCCCTTCTGGAAGCGTGACGGGTTGCCGGCCACCGAGTGCACCGGTTGCAGATCGATCGTGTCCCGTTCGATGAAGTCCAGGGCGCCCGCGTCCAGATCGGCGAAGCGCAACACCCGACGCAGGGTCTGGTCGGGGTGGGCGATCAGGTCCTCGTATCGCACCGTCACGACGGGGACTCCGAGCAACCGGAACGAGGCGAAGACGATGTTCCAGGAGAGCCAGCGCCAGGCCATGAGGGCCGGCGGGTACCGGTTCATCATGGCGTCGTCGTCGATCACCTCGACCTTGCGCTTCTCCTTGGTCCACGAGTACGCCACCCCTCGACTGTCGCGAACGAGATGAACGATCCGCAGATCGAGAGGCAGCCGACGCATCAGCAGCGCGGTGGAGATCTGCTTGGTCGAGTCCACCACCACCGCGGCACCGGACTGGGACCGCACGGCCTCGATCAACCGACGGTAGCGGTCCCCGTAGTCGGACAGCGCGTTGCGGAAGCGGGGCAGGTTCAGTGGAGCGATGAGAGACAACGAGTGGCGATTGCGGTCGACCCGCTGCTTCAGCGCGAGATACCGGTGACCGTCCTCGACGTCCCAGCCGCCGTCGAGTTGGCCGCCCACCCGTGTCCAGAAGGGACAGTCGGCGAAGCGGGCCCCGCACCCACAGAGATTGTTCTCCACGAGGCCGCGCTGGAACAGATGTACGAGCTCGCCCACCGCGACCACGTCGCGGTGTTGGCCGAGCAGGTCGTTCAGCAGTGTGCTGCCCGAGCGGCCCACGCCGCCGATGTACACCAGCCGGGTGGGCCGGTGGTGGTGAGCGTCGGGACGACCCGACACGGCGGAGGTCGCCGCGGCCGAGGCCCCGGCGATCATGGCGCGGTCTCGGCCGCCGGCGAGGCGTCCCACTCGGTGTCGACCGGTGGCGAACCACCCAGCATGTCGTGCGACCAGCCGCTGTTGGAACTGGTCGTGGGCTTGGCTCGCCAGCGACCGGTCTGGATGGTGAGCGCACCACCGACCTTGGCATGCACGTGGCGCAACTGGGCCCGCAGGGTCTGCAGGGTCGCCCGCCGCGATCGGCCCTTGTCCACGACCACGAACGTGCGGTCGCATTGCGCGGCCAGGCCCAACCCGTCGGCGTGGCTGGTGGCCGGCGGGGCATCGAACACCACCATGGCGTCCTGTTCCCGCGCGACGGTCAACAGGGCCTTCACGCCCTGGGCCGACAGTGGCTGGGGCACGCTCCCCTGCACGGTGCCGCTGGCGACGATGCGCATCCCCAGCCGCGGCGACGCGTCGGCCAGCAGGTTCTGGGCATCGGCCACGCTGACGCGGCCGCGGAAGTACTGATCGAGTCCGGCCTTGGTGGTGAGGCCGAAGATGCGGTCTATCTCGGGGTTTCGCCGGTCGGCGCTGATGAGGTAGACCCGCCGGCCGGCCTGCTGGAGGGCGATCGCCGTGTTGATGGCGGTCGTCGTCCGTCCTTCGCGGTCAGTGGCGCTGGTGATGAGCACCGACGTGACATCGTCGCCGCTGGCCAGGACACCGGCTCCGAAACGTCGGAAGGCGTCGGCCCCTTCGGTCTGGGCCCGCATGGCGGTGACCAGCTCGGGCGTCTCATCGGCAATCCTGGGGATCTCGCCCAGGACCTCCGTCTCGAGCTCCTCTTCGACCGTCTCCACCGAACGCAGACGCCGGTCGAAGCGATCGACGAGCAGAGCCGCGCCCAAGCCGATGATCAACCCCAGGACCACCGCGGCCAGAGTGGCGAGGAGGCGGTTGACCCCGCTGCGCTGCTGGGACGCCTCGGAGGCGGCACCCAGCACCTCCCCCACGTCGGGCACCACGGTGCGCAGGCGATCGGCCCGCCCCTCGAGATCACCGATCTGATCGCTGTAGCGCGACACATTGGACTGGGCCAGGGCCTGCTCGGCCGAGCCCGGGTCGGCCGCGGCCAGCTTCTCGACGGCATCGGTGAGACGGACGGTGGCCACGTCGACCTCCCGCTCGTACAGCGCGACCCGTTCATCGACGGCACTCTGGCCCTTCGCCAGGTTGGCCTCGATGTACTCGGCGGCGATGGCGGCCGACATGCGAACCGCCTCGTCCGCGGAGGGCGCCAGGTAGATCAGTTCGAAGACCTCGGAGCCTTCCTCCGCGGTGATCGTCAGGCGGTCGCGCACGTCCTTGATGCTGCGATCGACGCCGGCCGAGGCCGCCGCCTCCGACAGCACGTCGTCGGATCCGGCGATGGCCACCTCGGTCAGCACCTGGATGGTCTCTTCCCGTCCCACGCCGTCGACTTCGTCCACCGAGAAGGGATTGACCAGTACCGTCGTCTGCGACGAGTAGGCCACCTTCTCACCCGGCAGCACCGCCAGCGTCGAGACGGCCACGGTGAGCGCGATCAGGCCCACCAACCACCACCTGCGGCGCAACGCCGCGGTGTAGTAGTTCAGATCGAGATCCTCGTTCATCACGCACCCGCAGGCAGACGCGGGTCTCCAATGCTGCCCATCGACGAGCGGACTTCGAACATGAGGGTCATCATGGCGTGGGTCCAGCGGCGACCAACTGGGACAGCGCCAGTTCATCACGTCGTCGCCACATCAGACCGGCAGCAACCGCTCCGGCCACACCGGCGCTCACGACGAAGCTCACCGCGCCGTCACCGACGGTGGTGTGCAACACCCACGCCAACGCGAAGGCACTGCACAGCCCGGCCGTGCTGCGGGCCATCACGGCATCGAAGGGCTGGATGCCGATGTCGCGTGCCACCTGGATGAGGGGCAACAGGTTGGTGAACCCGACGCTGATGGCCCAGGCCACCGCCGCCCCCTCGATGCCCCAATGGGGGATCAGCAACAGGGCGAATCCCACGTCGGCGGCCAGCGCCGCCGTGTTGTTCAACAGGTTGAGCGAACTCCGTCCACCCATGACGAGCACCGACTCCACCGGGCCGCACGCCGACGCCACCAACATGGCGACCGCCAGGATGCGGACCGCGTCGGCGCCGTCGACGAACTCGGGGCCGAACATCGCCAGCACGGTGGGGGCATAGACGAGGCACCCCAGGTACAGCGGCCAGGTCGCCACCACCAACCAGTTGGCCGACGTCCGGTACAGACCCTGAGCCGCCTCGTGGTCGCCCACGCTGAGCTCCTCGGCGATCTGGGGCGCCGAGGCCCGGAAGACGGCCTGGTTCACGATCGACCCGAGCTTCAGCAACCGGGTGGCCGCGGTGTAGATGGCCGCCGGGCCCACCCCCAGGAGGGCACCGACGATGAGCGTGTCCACCCACCGGATCAGCACCCGCAGCAGCCCGGTACCGGCCTGAGGCATGGCGAATCGCCAGAACCGACCAGCCGAGACGGTCGCGGCGTCGACCGAGTCATGGGGTGCGCGACGCAGCAGCCACACCACCGAACCGATCAGCACCGGGGCGAAGGGCCACAGCCAGGCCGCCGTCGCCCCAGGGGCCGCCGCCGACACCGCCACGGCGACCAGGAGAGCGACGGTCTGGATCACCGGCCGCAGGATCTGGTCGAACCAGACCGTGGGCGCCATCGATCCCATGCCGCGGGTGGCCGCCAGCACCGAGAGCGAGACCGCTCCCGCCGGCACAGCGAGGGCCGCGACCCGCATGCTGTCGACGTAGTCGGGCGTCACCGGACCGTCGACCATCAGGTCGGCCAATGTGCCGGCACCGAACCAACCGAGGACACCCAGGGCCGATCCCACGACCGCCACCGGGCCCACGCCGATGAGCGTCAGCCGACGGGTCTGCCCTGCGGCGCCGCCCCGCGCCGCCCCGGCGATGAAGCGCACCAGCGCCGCGTCGGTACCGAGGACAGCGGCACCGATGGCGATGTTGGCCGCCGCCACCGCGATGAGCACGACGCCGGCGTCATCGGCCTGGAGCCCATTGGTGAGCACCAACAAGACCACGAAGCCCAGGACGGCCGACACCACCGACCCCAACAAGGTGGAGCGGCTGGATCGACCGAGGCGGTCGATCCCATCCGATCGGGGAGCGTCGGCAGGCATAGTGGAGGGGCGAGACATTCGTTCAACACCCTCGTCGGTCTCGCCGATCAGAACTGGAGCTGTCACGCGACAGCGGCTGACCGTCGAAAGAAGTGCCGTGGGCCCTCGAATCCTGGTTGCCGGACCGCCTCGCTCGGGCACCACCTGGGTGTCCGAGCTGTTGTCCGCCGGCGAGCCGGTGCATTCGGTGCACGAACCCGACAACCACCGCCTGTGGCCGTCGGCCGTGGTGGCCAAGGCCGGACGGGGCCGTCAGCCGGTGATCACGCCCGACGACGGCGCGCTGCAATACCGGGCGCTGTGGGTGGCCGCGTCCCAAGGAGCCGACAATCGGGCCAAACCCGGCTTCTACGTGCGAAAGGCTGCCCTGAAGATGGTGGGAACCCGGGTGGTGGACCGCCTGGTGACGGGCACCGGGTCGCTGCGCACCGAAGCAGCGCTGCACGTCCTGGCCGCCGCCCCCAAACCGCGTCCGCGCCACGACGACCTCCCGGTGGTGGTCAAGACGGTGCACGCCAACTTCTCGCTGGAGTTCGTGGCCGAGCACTTCGACCAGGTGGTGCTGGTGCGACGCGATCCTCGCAATGCCATCGCCAGCTGGTTGGGGCTGGGTTGGCAGGTCCATCGGTACGAGGACGACCCCGGGGTGATGGAACGCGTCGTCGAACCGGCGGGGCTGGTGCCACCCGAGCGCGGCAAAGCCACCATCGACGCCGCGTGGGCCTACGCGCTGCTCGACCACCGGATCGAGCAGATGGGACGAGCCCATCCCGATTGGCTGTCCGTGCGCCACGAGGATCTCTGCGATGACCCCCTGCCGGTGCTCGAACGGCTCTACGACCACGCTGGGCTCGCGTGGAGCACCAATGTGGGAGCCGCAGTGGTGGCCACCGATCGGGAGGGGTCCGGGTACGCGACGCGACGCAAGCGCTCCGAGCAGCGCGACCGCTGGAAGAAGCGGCTCACCGATGACCAGGTGCGATTGATCGACCAGGTGCTCGAGACCACCGGCGTCCGCTGAGCGGCGCCGGCGACACCCGCCGCTCGCCACCTCACGACCCGTCCCGCGACTCAGGCTTCGCCGGCCACACTCTCGCTGATGGGGATGACCGGAGCGCTGGCGCTGCGATCGGCCAGCCACTCCGAGACATCCTGTGTGCCCTCGTCCTCGGAGCTGTAGAACTCCATCGGGGTGTGGTCGGGCGCATGGGCCTCGATACGGCGGTACCGATCCAGACCGGTACCGGCCGGGATGAGCTTGCCGATGATGATGTTCTCCTTGAGGCCGAGCAGGGAGTCGCTCTTGGACTCGATGGCGGCCTCGGTGAGAACCCTGGTGGTCTCCTGGAACGAAGCGGCGGACAGCCACGAGTCGGTGGCCAGCGATGCCTTGGTGATGCCCATCAGTTCGGGCCGGCCCTCGGCGGGTCGCTTGCCTTCCTTCACCAGCTGGCGGTTGGCGTCGGCGTACACCTTCTGATCGACGCGCTCACCGGGCAGGAAGTCGGAGTCGCCCGGCTCCTGCACCGCGACCCGGCGGGTCATCTGGCGCACGATCAGCTCGATGTGCTTGTCGTGGATGGACACACCCTGGTCGCGGTACACCTTCTGTACCTCTTCCACGAGGTAGCGCTGGGTCTCGCGGATGCCGCGGATGTCGAGCAGCTCCTTGGGATCGCGTGGCCCCTCGACAATGGCGTCGCCGGCCGTGATCTCCTGGCCGTCGGTGACCTCGAGTCGAGACACCGCCGGAACCAGATAGGTATCCTCCTCACCATCGTCGTCGACGATCGTGATGGTGATGCCCTTGCCCTCGTCGTCACCGATGCGCACCACACCCGAGGTGCGGGCCATGACGGCGGCACCCTTGGGGGTGCGGGCCTCGAAGAGCTCCACCACACGGGGAAGACCACCGGCGATGTCTCCGCCGCCGGCCACACCACCGGTGTGGAAGGTTCGCATGGTCAACTGGGTACCGGGCTCACCGATGGACTGGGCGGCGATGACGCCGACCGCCTCACCGACCTCGATGGCGCCACCGGTGGCCAGCGACATCCCGTAGGCGGCGCCGGAGATACCGAACTCGCTGTCGTCGTTGAGTGGAGACAACACCCGCAGCTCGGTGACACCGGGATCGTCCCGGAGGATCTCGAGCTCGTTCTCGCCCACCACCGAGCCGGCGGGCAGCTTCGTGCCGTCGGCCAGGGTGACGTCGGCTGCGAGGGTACGCCCGAACAGCCGGGTCTCGAGGTACGTGCGCTTCCCGGCCTGATCGGGCATCACGTCATCGATGAGGATGCTCCGGACGGGACCGTCCTTGCTGAAGGGATCCTCGTCGTTGATGATCAGCTCCTGGGCCACGTCGACCAGGCGACGGGTGAGGTACCCGGAGTCGGCGGTACGCAGGGCCGTATCGACCAGACCCTTCCGAGCGCCCGGCGTGGCGATGTAGTACTCGAGCATCGCCAGACCCTCGCGGAAGTTGGACTTGATCGGGCGGGGAATCATGTCACCACGGGGGTTGGCCACGAGACCGCGCATGCCGGCGATCTGACGCACCTGCATCATGTTTCCGCGGGCGCCGGAGGCCACCATCATGTCGATCGGGTTGAAGGGGTCGGCCCGAAGGGCCACCTCCATGCGCTCCCGCACTTCCTCGGTGGCCTGGCTCCAGATCTCGACCTCTTTCTGGCGCCGCTCACCGTCGGTGATGATGCCCCGACGGAACTGCTGCTCCACCTTGTCGGCTTCCTTCTCGTAACCATCGAGGATGGTCTGCTTGTCGGGCGGCGTCTTCACGTCGTCGATGGACACCGTGAGTCCCGATTGCGTGGCGTAGCGGAAGCACAGGTCCTTGATGCCATCGAGGCTGCGGGCCACCACGGCCTTGGGGTAATGGCGGGCCAGCTCGTCGACGATGAGACCCATTTCGCGCTTGGAGATGGTGTCGTTGACGAATCCGAACTCACGAGGCAACTGCTCGTTGAACATCACCCGGCCCACGGTGGTGGGGTGATAGGTGGCCTTCACCCCGTTTGCGGGGGTGTCGATCATGGTCTCGTCGCGCCACTCGATGACGGTGTGCGCGCTGACCACACCATCCTCGAAGGCCCGCTTGATCTCCTCGATGTCACGGTAGACCCGACCCTCGCCGGGGGCGCCGTCGACGCGCCGGGTGAGGTAGTGCGCCCCGATGATCATGTCCTGGGTCGGGGTGACCAGCGGACGACCATGGGCCGGTGACAACACGTTGTTGGCGCTGAGCATCAGCACGCGGGCCTCGGCCTGCGCCTCGGCCGACAGCGGCAGGTGCACCGCCATCTGGTCGCCGTCGAAGTCGGCGTTGAAGGCCGTGCACACCAGCGGATGGATCTGGATGGCCTTGCCCTCGACGAGCACCGGCTCGAAGGCCTGAATGCCGAGCCGGTGAAGCGTCGGCGCCCGGTTGAGCATCACCGGGTGCTCCTGGATGACGTCCTCGAGCACGTCCCAAACCTGGGGCCGGCGGCGTTCGACCATGCGCTTGGCCGACTTGATGTTCTGCGCGATCTCGGCGTCGACCAGCTTCTTCATCACGAAGGGCTTGAAGAGCTCGAGGGCCATCAGCTTGGGAAGCCCGCACTGGTGCAGCTTGAGGGTGGGGCCCACCACGATGACCGAACGGCCCGAGTAGTCCACCCGCTTGCCCAGCAGGTTCTGACGGAAACGGCCCTGCTTGCCCTTCAACATGTCGGACAGCGACTTGAGGGGCCGGTTGCCCGGCCCGGTGACCGGGCGGCCGCGGCGTCCGTTGTCGAACAGCGCGTCGACGGCCTCCTGGAGCATCCGCTTCTCGTTGTTGACGATGATCTCGGGGGCGCCGAGGTCGAGCAGACGCTTCAACCGATTGTTGCGGTTGATGACGCGGCGATACAGATCGTTGAGATCGGAGGTCGCGAAGCGGCCGCCGTCGAGCTGCACCATCGGTCGAAGCTCCGGTGGGATCACCGGCACGACATCGAGGATCATGGCGCGCGGATCGTTGACCCGACGGCCATTGTCGTCCCGACGGTTGAACGCGGCCACGATCTTGAGGCGCTTGATGGCCTTCTGCTTGCGCTGGGCCGAAAGGGGCTTCTGACCCTCGACCGGGTCGATCTGGGCCCGCAGCTTCTCTTCTTCCTCGTCGAAATCGAGTTGTTCGATCAGACGGGCGATGGCGTCGGCTCCCATGCCACCGTCGAAGTAGTCACCGTAGCGGTCGACCATCTCGCGCCACAGGAGATCGTCCTCGAGGATCTTGCGGGCGAAGAGGTCCTTGAACTCCTCGAACGCCCGCTCGACGACCTCGGCCTCGGCCTCGTAGCGCTCACGAATGGCGGCCAGGTCCTTGTCGGCCGCCCGCTGACGGGCACGGATCTCGGTGTCCTTGGCCCCGTCACCCTCCAGCTCGGCCACTTCGGCTTCGAGCTCTTCGTGTCGGCGGGCCAGCTCCAGCTCGAGGTCCTTGTTGACCAGCTCGAGGTCGGCGCGCATCTCGGCTTCGAGCACCTCGAGG
>JAOUEE010000400.1 GCA_029858875.1 Acidimicrobiia bacterium | reverse complement strand
ACGACACCACGCGCACCGCGATCAGCCACGGTATGAACCTGCTGTCCCAGAACCCCGACCAGCGCGCCATCTGGCAGGCCGATGTCGCCGGCGTCACCGACACCGCGGTGGAGGAGATCGTGCGGGTGGCGTCGCCCGTCACCTTCATGCGACGCACGGCCACGGGTGATCACACCGTCTCGGGACACCGCTTCACCGAGGGCGACAAGGTGGTGCTGTTCTACGGCGCCGCCAACCGCGACCCGCGCCAATTCGACGAGCCCGAGCGCTTCGACGTGCGCCGCGACCCGAATCCCCATGTGGGCTTCGGTGGCCCCGGGCCTCATTTCTGCCTGGGCGCCCACCTGGCCCGGCGCGAGCTGTCGGTCGTGTTCCGCCAGCTCTTCGACCGTCTGCCCGACATCGAGGTGAGCGGCCAGCCCACCCCGCTGGAATCGGCCGGCATCCCCCTGGTCGGCGGCATCAAACGCCTCCCCGTCCGTTTCACCCCCACCACCGCCACCTCCTGAACCGGTCACGTCGGTGTCGGACACCGAGTGACCAGCTCAGAGGTGGCGGTGGAAGAAGTCCCGGGCCGCGTCGACGGCCACGGTCAGGGCCGCACCCGAGTAGGGCACGAAATGATGCCCCTCGATGACCACCAGCTGCTTGGGTCCACTGGCTCGGTCGAAGCCGGCGCGGGCCACGTCGACGTCGGCCACCCGGTCCTCGGTGGCGATCACCATCAGCAGCGGCGTGTCTCCGAGGTGAGCGACGGCCACCCCCGGGTCGAACGCCGGCTCCGAACCGAAGGCGTGGCGCAGCGTGACCTGGTTGCGCCACGAGCCGGCCCGTTCGCCTTCGCTCAGATACCAGGCCGACGCCTCGGGCTGATCGAGGAATGCGTGCAGACCGCTGGCCTCGTCGGGTACCACCGCCAGCGGACCGATCACGTCGCCGCCGGGGCCGGCCAGGCCGACTGCACCCACCAGCTCGGACTCCATGGCCCCGAATCGCGCCTCGGTGGCCTCGTAGCCGTCGGCGCTCAGGCCGGCGAAGGGCACGTTGGCCACAACGGCTCGCACCCGATCATCCACCGCCGCCACCACAAGGGCCTCACCACCGCTGAAGCTCGATCCCCACAGCCCCAGGCGTCGATCATCGACGCCGCCCCGCTCGCCGAGCCAGCCGATCGCTTCGATCATGTCGCGCGACTGAGCCCACGGATTGATCTCCTGGCGAGGCTGGCCGTCGCTGTCACCCAGGTTGCGGTGGTCGTAGAGCAGCACCACCAGACCGCTGTCGGCCAAGGCGTGGGCGAAGGCGGGGAGGGCCATGGTCCGAACGGCCGAGAAGCCATGGCTCATGACCACACCGGGCCGATCGGCGTCGGCGCCGGCCGGACGGTACAGGTCGCCCCGGAGCACGGTCCCGTCGAAGCCGCTCAGCTCGACCGGCTCGACCGTCAACGTCACCGGTCCGACCCACCCGGATCGTCGGCCCCGGCCGACGTGTCCGACGGTGGTTGGAGTCGGCCCTGTTCGTCGCGCCGCTCCGGGCCGTTCACGCGCGCCCGGCCGTCGCCGAAGGGTGCGTCTCGATCAGCGATCACCTGCTTGATGCCTCGTTCACCGATGTCCCGGAACGTGTCCCGCACGGCACGCGCGGTATGAGCCCGGGCATCGTTCTCGGCCGCCAGCCGCTGCAACGCCTGGGCCCCCATGAGCTCCATACCCACGTTGACGATCCGCTTGTTGGCCGCCAGCAGCGCAGGATCGACGAGCGCCAGCCGATCGGCCAGACCCTCGACCTCGGCATCGAGCTCGTCGGCCGGCACCGACTTCAGGACCAAACCGATCTGGGCCGCCTCTCGACCGGTGATGGTGTCGCCGGTGAGCAACAAGCGTTTCGTCCACTGCGGCCCACAGTGGTAGAGCCACAGATGGTTCGGGGGCGCGCCCAGGCTGCGCACCGCCGGGAACCCGATGGTGGCGTCATCGGCGGCGATGACCATGTCGCAGTAGAGGGCCAGATCGGTCCCCCCGGCCAGGCACGGTCCGTGGACCCTGGCGATGGTCGGCTTGTGCATCTCCCACAGGACGCGCATGGCCCGCTGAAACCGTTCGATGCTCCAGACGTCGTCGTCGAGACCACGACCGGCGCGTCGATCGACCCCGTCGTCGTCGGCTCTGCCGACCGGAGCAAGGTCGTACCCGGCGCAGAACACCGGTCCCTCGGCGCCCAGGACGACGCAGTGCACGGCGCGATCGTCGTCGGCCTCCCACAGCGCAGCGGCGAGCTCTTCCACCAGCTCGATGGACAACGCGTTCCGTTGGCGCGGGCGGTTGAGGGTGATCGTTGCCCGACCTCGATCGACCTCGTATCGGATGTTGCCGTCGCCTTCATCTCCAGCCATCTAGCCTCCCAACGTCCGCTGCCGGCGAAAGGGCCGATCAGATGTCCGAGCCAATCCGGGCCTACCTGGTGGCCAACGCGCGATACCACGACACCGACTTCGCCCGACTGGAGCTGTTGAAGCTCTTGGCCGAGCACCCCGACATCCGCACGAGAGTAGCCGAGGACTTCTCGGACACGGCCGGCATCGGTGACGCCGATCTCTTGATCACCTACACCTGCGACCTCAGGCCCACGCCACCGGAGGAGACCGCGCTGCGCGACTTCGTCGCCGGTGGTGGCCGATGGGTGGCGTTGCACGCGACCAACGCGTTGCTCGACATCGGTCGCCACGGCGCCCGCTTCGCCCCGGGATGCGACACGTTCATGCAGACCCTGGGCAGCCGCTTCATCGCCCATCCTCCCATCGAGCCCTACACCGTGACCATCGCCGACCCGCAGCACCCGCTGGTGGCCGGGATCGAGCCCTTCGAGGCCACCGACGAGCTGTACCTGTGCGAATACCACGGGGACATCCACCCCTTGCTCGAGACCCGCTACGTGGGCTCGTTCGAGGGGTATGCCGACAACGAGTGGCCTCGTGACGACCCCCGACTGGTCGCCTACACCCATCGGGTGGGAAGCGGCGAGGTGCTGTACATCACGCTGGGCCACTGCTGCGGGGCCCACGACATGCAACCCATCCAGCCGGTGGCCGACGTGGTACGGGGCTCGTGGGAGAACCCGACCTATCTCGAGTTGTTGCGCCGCTCGCTGCGCTGGGCGATGGGCACGCTCGGGTCGTGACCGGTTGGCGCCCACTGCACCGGGAACACATCGGGGAAGTCGACCAGCGGTTGGCCGGTGCGCGGTCG
>JAOUEE010000079.1 GCA_029858875.1 Acidimicrobiia bacterium | reverse complement strand
ATGCAGGCCAGCCGGGAGGTCCACGACGCCTACTACCGCAAGACCCAGGACGAGATCGGTCAGATGGTGTGGTCCCACTGGGCCGTGACCCACAGCCACTACAAGAACGCCAACGGGGTGATCCACACGTTGTCGCCGTGGCGCCTGGTCACCTACTGGGAGTGGACCCGAACACCCGACCCCACCGAGTACCTGTTCGCCTGACCGGCGATCGACACGCCGATCGCGACCCGACGTCGGTTTCGGTCCGAGCGGAACCGTGGGGGACACCGTCTGCACCCTGCTGGCCGGGCTCACCCCACCGTTGTTCGCGCGGATGATCGCCAGGGCCGCGCCGACGAGGCGTATGCGCCGAAGGACCATGGCGAGGCGCGACCGCACCCGTAGTCTGCGGGCATGGCACCGTTGGTCATCGCCCACCGCACCTGCCCGCGCGACGCGCCCGAGAACAGCTTGGCCGGCATCGCCGCGGCCATCGCGTCGGGGGCCGATGTGGTCGAGATCGATGTGCGCCGCTCCTCCGATGGCCAGCCGATGCTGCTGCATGACCGCTGGTTGTGGCGCACGGCGAGGCGCCCGGTTCGACTCGAGTGGGTGACCGCCCACCGGGCCCGGCGGATGGAGCTGCGAGGCGGTGGCACGGTACCCATGCTGGCCGAGGGGCTGGCCGCGCTGGGTCCCACCATGCGAGCGGCCATCGACGTGAAGGATCGGGGTGCGGCTGCCGCGGTGCTCTCCGAGGTCCGGAACCAGCATCTCGAGGGGCGGGTACTGTTCTGGTCCCAGCACGAGCCGGCGGTGCGCACCGCGGTGGCCGAGGCACCCGAGCTGGAGACGTCGTTGCTGCGCGACACCGACACACCCGCCGAGCTGGAGCGGTTCCTGGCCGATGCCGGCCGTCTCGGAGTGGGCGGGATCTCGGCGCACTGGTCGCAGTTGGGCCCTGAGCTGGCCCAGCGCTGTCACGACGCCGACCTGCGCCTCTATGCATGGTGCAAGACCGAAGCCGTCGAGCCGGAGAAGCTGGCGCTGCTGGACGGCCTGGTCACCGATTGGCCGGCAACGGTCCGGTCGCAGATCGGCCCGTCCGGCGCCTGACCGCCACCGCGGTCGGACTACTCGACCACCGCCCAATCGAAGCGGACGTGCAACGGGTCGTGGTCGCTCAGCGGTTGGCCGTTGGCGTCGACGAACGTCGCCGTCTCGAACTGCCACGACCCGGGTGTCAACGACAGGTCGACGCTGCTGCGGAAGAAGAAGCGGTCGATGGCCGCGGTGTCGGGACAACCGAGCTCGGCGCAGGCATCGAGGAGGCCGGTGCCGGCGCGTAGCGTGTCGTACACCGCGGCGTCGACGGGATCGTCGCCGTGGAGGTTGAAGTCGCCGCCGACGATCACGGCACGACCGTCGGAGTTGGCCTGGATGTAGCCGACCAGCTCGTCGATGTCCTGGGCCCGGACGCGGTCGTCCTCACTGCTGTTGCCCGCCTCGACATGCAGGTTGTACACGTCGACCTCGACACCTGGTGCCAGCTCGATCGCCGAGTGGCTGAAGCCTTTGAGGGCCAGGCAGTCGCTGGCCGAGTCGACGACGCCCACGCATTCCACCCACCGTCGTCGGATCACCGGCGCGCTGGCGAAGTCGGTGAACCGGTTCAGTCCGTCCGACAGCTGGGCCGTCGGGCGGAGGGGATCGCTGCCGACGGGCTGGGGCATGGGCAGCGATTGGAAGGAATGGTCGGAGCCGGCCTCGAGGATCTCGTGGTACACCCGGAGCGGTGCGAGCGTGTTGGGCACGGGGGTCTTCCACGATTCCTGCAGCAGCACCAGGTCGTAGTCGTTGAGCAGCGGCGCGATCACCGGGGTGTTGACGTCCGGTGACGAGCCCGACAGGGGCGCGGGGAGGCCGGCCACGTTGTAGCTCAGGGCGTCGAACGACCCCGATGGTGGAGCCAGGAAGCCGTCGCACTCCCCGTTGGTGAGGATGCCCACCACCTGGACAGCGCCGCTGAGCAGCGGACCGATGTCGGCGGCGTCGAAGTTGGATTCGCCTTCGGCGACCACGGCGGCGAGCTGGGCCGCGAAGGCGGTGAGGGTGGCCTGATCGCCAGGGCTGAATCGGTCGAGATCGGCCTGGCTGCGTTGCACGACGTCGTCCAACGCGACGGCGTCGGCGTAGGTGGCGGTGGGGGCCGACCCGTTGAACGCCGGGGTCAGGGCTCCGCTCGCCAGCTGCTCGGTCAACTCGGCGGCGATGGCCACCTGCTGGTCGAGCTTGTCGAAGTCGACCACCGAGACCTCGTCGCCGGTGGTGTGGTAGCAGGGACCGGTGGAGTCGCTGAAGAACACCGTGGGCACGCCGGCTCCGATGAACACGGCGTAGTCGCTGCGGTTCTGCCCGAACACCGAGCTCACGATCTTGGTGTCGAGGGGTTGGGTCCCGATGGCGGCGTTCACCGCGTCGGCGAAGGCGACCCCACCGGTCTCGGCGCCCACGGCGAAGCTCACCGGGCGCAGGCTCGGCAACAGGTTGGCCCCCAGGATGTCGAAGTTGACGTAGGCCACGGTGTCCTCGAGGGGCACCAGTGGGTTGGCTGCGTAGTGCCCGGCACCGCGTAGGCCATCCTCCTCGCGGTCCCAGAACGCGAGGATCACCGACCGCCGCGGCGCGTGGCGAGGGTCGGCGAGGATTCGGCCCATCTCGAGGACCGCGGCGACGCCGGCCGCGTTGTCGGTGGCCCCGTTGCAGATGGTGTCGACCGGGTCGGCCTGGGCGCAGTTGGTGCCCACATGGTCGTAGTGGGCCCCCACCATCACGTACTCGTCGGCGAGGTCGGTGCCCGGGATCACGGCCAGGATGTTGGTCCCGCCCGTGATGGCCTGGCGGTACGCGGCGTCACCGGTGGCGGCCGAGTTCAGCCCGTCGGCGTAGATCGACACGATGTCGATCAGGTAGTTCTGCGCCCGCACCGACCCGGCGGTGGCGTTGTCGCGCCCGGCCAGCGAATCAGCGGCCAGGAACGTGACGTGGAACCGCACGCACGACGAACCCAGCAGGACCACGACCAGGAGGACGGCGATCAGTCGATATCTCATGGTGACGACGGTAGGCGCGACGACCCGCCCCCGCCCGTCCAACCGGTGACCGGCCGCGATCCCGTTACCTGTTCGGGAAGGAGGACCCTAGGATGCGGTGCGGCGTGCATCTGCTGACGCTGACCGTTGCCTGGTTCGACAAGGGGGACCCGTGGCCCATGATCTGATCATCCGGGGAGGTACCGTCCTCGACGGCACCGGCGCCGAAGGGGTGGTGGCGGATGTGGCCGTCGACGGTGACCGCATCACCGCCGTCGGCGAGCTGGCCGATGCCACCGCGGAGCGGGTCATCGATGCCGCCGGCAAGGTGGTGACCCCCGGATTCATCGATCTCCACACCCACCTCGACGCACAGATCGGCTGGGATCCGATGCTCACCTCGTCGAGCTGGCACGGTGTCACCACCGTGCTGATGGGCAACTGCGGGGTCACCTTCGCCCCGGTCTCGCCCGCCAACCGGGCCTACCTGGCCGAGATGATGGAGTCGGTCGAGGACATCCCCGCCGATGCCATCCTCGGCGGGCTTCCCTGGTCGTGGAGCACCTACGGGGAGTATCTCGACGCCGTCCAGGAGATGCGGCCGGCCCTCAACGTCGTGGGGCTCATGGGCCAGTGCGCCACCCGGTATCACGTGATGGGGGAGCGCTCGCTCACCGACGAGGCACCCACCGAGGCCGAGACGGCACAGATGGCCGACCTGGCCCGGCAGGCCATCGCCGACGGCGCCGTGGGGTTCTCCACATCACGGATCCTGCTGCACAAGGTTCCCGACGGTCGCCACGTGCCCGGTACCCACGCTCCGATCGAGGAGTATGTCGCCATCGGCCAAGCCATGGCCGAGGCCGGCGGCGGGCTGTTCCAGGGTGTGTTCGACATGACCAAAGCCGCCCACGAGTATCAGCTGATGGATGCCGTGGCCGACACCGGTTGCGATGTGCTCTTCAGCGGTGGCGTGGGCGACGCCCCGCCGGAGGTGGTCGAGCGGGCCGGCCGGCGTTTCGCCGCCCAGGCCGAGGCCGGTCGCCGGGTGTCGGCGATCTGCCAGACCCGGCCGGGCGGGGTCCTCGTGGGTCTGCGGCAGATGATGCCGGTGTTCTCACCGGCTTGGGGACGCCTGGCCTCGCTTCCCACCACCGAAGCACGGGTCGGGGCCATGTCCGATGCCGCCACGCGGGCCGAGCTCATCGAGGAGGGCAGGGCCGTGGGCACCTGGTACGACGCGGCCCACATCCATCCGCTCGGGCTCGGTGAGCGGCCCGACTACTCCGTGGACGACGCGTCGCGTCGGTCGGTGGCCGACCTGGCCGAGGAGGCCGGCCTGCACCCCGTCGAGCTCATGGTGGAGCGGCTGCTCGAGAGCCACGGCCGCGAGCTGTACAACGTCTGGTTCTTCAACCGTCGCACCGACAGCCTGGCGGACTACCTCGCTCTCGATCAGGTCGTTCCCGGGCTGGGCGATGCCGGCGCCCACGTTGGTCAGATCTGTGACGCCGACGCCACGACGTTCGCCCTCAGCTACTGGGCTCGTGACCGCGGCCAGTTCACCCTCCCCGAGATGGTGCGCAAGCTGACCTCGCAGTCGGCCGGGATCCTCGGGTTGCGTGAGCGGGGTCGCATCGAGCCCGGGTGGTACGCCGACCTCAACGTGTTCGACCACCAACGACTGGCATCGCGCTACCCCGACTACGTCTACGACTTCCCCGGTGGCAAGGGCCGCTTCATCGTGCGGTCCGACGGCTATGCCGCCACGGTGGTGAACGGCGCGGTGGTGGTGGAGGAAGGTGAGCACACCGGGGCCCGGCCGGGCACCGTGTTGCGCGAGTTCGACCGAGGCTGACCTGGCCCGTCCGTCTCGAGCAGGCGGCGGTGGGGGGTCAGGTACCCGACCAGTCGGGGTCGCGCTTCTCGGCGAACGCGGCGGGCCCCTCGCGGGCGTCGTCGGAGGTGAACACCGACCCTTGGAGGGGCCCCTGGAAGGCCCAGAGCTCTTCCTCGGTGGCTCCCTGGGTGGCGCGCACGATCGCTTTCGAAGCGGCCACGCCCAGGGGCGCGTTCTCGGCGATGCGCTCGGCCAGCTCGATGGCGGTGGCCACGGCCTCACCCGGTTCCACCAGTCGGGCGATCAGTCCGAACTGGGCCCCCTCGTCGGCGGTGATGGGGTCACCGGTCACGGCCATCTCCATCGCCTTGCTGTAGCCCACCCGACTCGGGAGGCGCATCAGACCACCGCCTGCCGCGAACAGGCCGACCTTGACCTCGGGGATGCCCAGCTTCACGCCCTTGGCCGCCACCAGCAGGTCACAGGACAGCGCCAGCTCCAGACCACCGGCCAGGGCGAAGCCCTCGATGGCGCAGATCAACGGCTTCTCGGCCCCGTGCTGGACGAAGTGGATCATGTCGCCGATGTCCTCGCCCTTGGCGAAGGCCTTCAGGTCCATCCCCGAACAGAAGCCCCGCCCGTTCCCGGTGAGCACGCCCGCTGTCAGCCCGGGATCGGTGTTGAGCTCCTGCACCGCCGCCCACAGCCCCGAGGCGATGGCCCCGTTGATGGCGTTCATCTGGTCGGGTCGGTTGAGGGTGATGATCATCACCCGATCGCGTCGCTCGGTGATGACGGCAGGTACGTCGGTCTCGGTCATGGTGTCCTCATTTCGGGGGCATCCGGATGCCCCCGTCGACCCGGATGGTCTCGCCGTTCAGATAGGGGTTGGTGATGCACTCCAGCACGGTGAAGGCCAGTTCCTCGCCGGAGCCCAGCCGTTTGGGGAACAGCACCGATTGTCCGAGGTGGGCCTTGAACTGCTCGGAGGCCTCGCCCTCGCCGTAGATGGGTGTGTCGATGAGGCCCGGAGCGATGGTGTTGACCCGCACGCCCACCGCGGCCAGGTCACGAGCGATGGGCAGGGTCATGCCCACCACGCCCCCTTTGGAGGCCGAGTAGGCACACTGGCCGATCTGGCCGTCGAAGGCGGCGGCCGAGGCCATGTTGACGATGGCACCGCGAGCGCCGTCTTCGTCCACCGGTTCGGTCTGGGCCATGGCGGACGCCGATCGGCTGAGCATGTTGAACGAGCCCACCAGGTTGACCCGGAGCACGAACTCGAACGTGTCGAGGTCGAAGGGCACGTTGTTGCGGTCGATCGTGCGCCCGGCGTACCCGAGGCCGGCCGAGTTCACGAGGGCCCGCAGCGGGCCCATCTCCGAGGCGGCGGTGACCACAGCGTCGGCATCGTCGGTGCTCGACACATCGCACTTCACGAACAGCCCGCCCAGTTCGGAAGCGACGGCCTGGCCCTTGTCCTCGTTGAGGTCGGCGATGACGACCCGTGAACCGGCCTCGGCCAGCTGTCGGGCGCTGGCCTCGCCGATGCCCGAGGCCCCGCCGGTGACGATGGCGGAGCTTCCCTCCAGGTTCATGCGTGGCATCAGGAATCGATCCTCTCGATGATGGTTGCTTCGTGCATCGTCTCTCCTTGGTGAGGCGGCCGGTCGGGTTTCCGCGAACAGGACGTGGCGGGTCAGATGATGGGGGTCGTGGGGCTGTTGCGCAGCGGGCTCTTCCCGCCGGCCTCACGGAAGGCCTCCAAGAAGCCACTGCCGTCGTAGGCCTGTTCGGGATTGGCCCGGACCGCGGCGTCGAGGCCATGGGCATCATCACCGACCAGGATGCGCCACTGCTCGGCGCGGACACCGTCGAGGATCACGGTGGCCGCATCGGCCGCCGACATCGGCGCCTCGGTGCGGAAGAGCTCGGCTGCCATCTCCATCATGGGCGCCATGTCCTCGGGGATCTCGTCGGCGCCGTACTTGGCCGAGTTGGCCACGATCGAGGTGCCGATGTGACCCGGCATCACCACCGAGGCCTGCACGTGGGGCGCGTTCATCCGCAGATCGGTGATGAGGGCTTCGGTGAAACCCTTCACCGCGAACTTGGCCGCCGAGTAGGCGGTGTGGGGGCGCTCGGGGCCGAGGCTGGCCCAGAAGCCATTGACGCTCGAGGTGTTGATGATGTGGCCCTCGTCGGCCGCCACCAGCAGGGGTAGAAAGGTCCGAGTCCCGAGGTAGACCCCACCCCAGCACACGGCGAAGCAACGATCCCAGGCGGCACGACTGGCGGTGAACAGGCTGCCGCCACCGCTGAGGCCGGCGTTGTTGAACAGCAGGTGGATGTGGTCGGTGTCGTGACGTTCGACCACCTGGTCGCGAAAGGCCAGCAGCGCCTCTTCGTCGGACACGTCGCACTCGTGGGTGGTGATGCGCGCATCGAGGCCGTCCGCCCGGGCCAGGTCACGGGTCTCGGCCATGGCGGCCTCGTTGAGGTCACAGGTGGCCACGTGACAGCCCTCGGCCGCCAGCTGGCGCACCAGCTCACGGCCCATGCCGTGGCCTCCGCCGGTGACCACGGCGATCTTGTTCTCGAAGTTCTTCATCCAGCTCCTCGCAAGGGGTCGGTCGGGTGCCGGGGGCCGGTCGGGGCCTGCGTGGGGCACGGTACTCAGCCCTTCCGGTCGGCCACCACTCGCGGTATGCGCGGCGGCCGACGTCTGGTCGGGCGGTCTTTGCCCGAAGACCGGCGTCGGTCGGTGGCCCGGTCCGGCCACACTGGGTCGGTGGAGGAGGCGACGGCCCGTCGGGCGGCACGGGCCGGAGTGCGGGCGGCCGCTCCTCTCGTGATCGCGGTCTTCCCGTTCGGGCTGGTGTACGGCGTGGCCGTGGGGGCGAGCTCGGTCGATCCGTGGGTCGGTGGTGCGGCGTCGTGGCTGATCCTGGCCGGCGCCGCACAGCTCTCCATGTTGGACCTCATCGACGGCGATGCGGCCTGGATCGTCGTGGTGAGCACCGGCCTGGTCATCAATGCCCGGTTCGCGCTCTACAGCGCAGCCCTGGCCCCGGCCTTTGCCCGGTTCCCCCGTCGATGGCGGTTCACCCTGCCGTATCTGCTGACCGACCAGGCCGCGGCGATCTCCCTGCAGTACTACGAGCACCAGCGCGATCCGGTGGCGCGACGGTGGTTCTTCCTGGCTGGCGCATCTTCGTTCGCCGCGTCGTGGTGGGTGAGCTCGGTGATCGGTGTCCTGGCGGGCGGTGGCATCCCCGAGGCGCTCCAGATCAGCTTCGCCGTGCCGGTGATGTTCCTGGCCCTGTTGGTGCCCACCCTTCGCGATCGGACGACCCTCGCGGCCGCCACCGTCGGGGCCGGGGTAGCCATACTGGGCGCTCCACTGCCGAACGGGATCAACATCCTGATTGGTGCGCTGGCCGGCATCGCCGCCGGCCGGGTGAGTGATCGGTGAGCCCTCTGGCGATGTTCACCCTCGCGGGTGTCGGGACGTTCCTGATCCGGATGTCGGTGATCTCGCTCGTCGGACGTGGCGTCACGGTCTCGCCCCCGGTGGAGGCCACCCTTCGCCTGATCGCCCCAGCCGTCCTGGCCGCCATCGTGGCCGACACGCTGGTCCTCGATGGAGACGGTCTCAACACCGAGTGGACCTGGTTCGTGGCCGGCGCCGTCGCGGCCGGGGTGTCGTGGCGATGGCGATCGGCGGGAGCGACCATGGTCGCCGGCATGGCCACCTTGTGGCTGTTGCTCGCCGTCTTCTGACCTGCTCGGATGGGCCGGTGATCGACGCGCACGTGCACCTCTGGGACACCGGACGTCACTCGTATCCCTGGCTGGCCGAGGCGGTCACGCTGCCCGACCGCGCCCTGCTCGACGACTATCGCGAGGCCACGCTCGACAGCCGACCGGACGGGTTCGTGTTCGTACAGGCCGGCGCAGCCGACGACGATGGGGCGGCCGAGGCCCGATGGGTGCACGACCAGTGCGCCAACCAGGCCGACTTCGCCGGGATGGTGGTGTGGGCGCCCATCGAAGACGGTCCGTCGGCGGTCGCGGCCCATCTGGGCACCCTTCCCATGCGGCGGGTCCGGGGGGTGAGGCGGATGCTGCAGGGCGAGCGGCCCGGCTTGGCCGCCCAGTCCGGCTTCGTCGAGGCCGTCGCCGCGCTGGCCGCTGAAGACCTGGCCTTCGATCTCTGTCTGCACCCGCATCAGCAGGTCGAGGCGGTCGGCCTGGCGCGGGGCGCCCCCCACACCAGGTTGGTCCTCGATCATCTGGCCAAACCCGACATCGCCGGGCATGGCTTCGACGAGTGGCAGACCGGCTTCCGCGCGCTGGCGGCCTGCGACAACGTGTGGTGCAAGTTGTCGGGCCTGGTGACCGAGGCCGATCCCGAACGCTGGTCGCGGGCCGATCTGGCGCCGTTCGTGGCCGAGGCGCTCGAGGCCTTCGGGCCGCAGCGTCTGCTGTGGGGCAGCGACTGGCCGGTGTGCACGCTGGCCGCAACCCACCATCGCTGGTGGGCGGCGACCGCTGAGTTGTTGGCTGACCTGAGCGGCGCCGAACGCCACGCCATCCTCCACGGCACGGCCGTGGAGGTCTACCGGTTGGAGGGATTCTGAGATGGGACTGCACGGCAAGACCGCACTGGTGACGGCTGCCGGTCAGGGGATCGGTCGAGCCACCGCCGAGCGCTTCGTGACCGAGGGGGCCTCGGTGGTGGCCACCGACATCGAGGCCGAGCGCCTGGTCGGCATCGACGGGGCCGACCACCGGGTACTCGATGTGACCGACGACGGTGCCATCGCCCGGCTGGCCGCCGAGCTCGGCGCCGTGGACGTGCTGTTCAACTGCGCCGGCTTCGTCCACCACGGCACCATCCTCGACTGCGATGGTGACGAATGGGAGCACTCGTTCGCGCTGAACGTACGCTCGATGTACTCGATGATCCGTGCCTTCCTACCGGCCATGATCGCAGCCGGCGGTGGATCCATCATCAACATGTCATCGGTGGCGTCGAGTCTCAAGGGCACTCCCAACCGCTGTGTCTATGGCGCCACGAAGGCGGCGGTCATCGGGCTCACCAAGTCGGTGGCGGTCGATTTCGTGGCCCAGGGGATCAGATGCAACGCCATCTGTCCGGGTACGGTCCAGACCCCCTCGTTGAACGAGCGCATCGCGGCCCAGGGCGACGCGACGCAGGCTCGCGCCGCATTCGTCTCCCGGCAGCCGATGGGGCGGCTGGGCGAGCCGTCCGAGGTCGCCGCCCTGGCGGCCTATCTGGCCAGTGACGATGCCGGCTTCACCACGGGGCAGGCCCACGTCGTCGATGGCGGGTGGTCGGTTTGACCCGGTGGGATCGCCGCCACCGAGCCAGCGGACCGGCGGTGCCAGTCGCCCGGTGGATCGGAGCAGTCACATGACCGACAACACGGCGATGGTGATGGCGGCGGCCGGCGAGGCCCCGGTCCCCGAGTCCCGCCCCGTTCCGGCTCCGGGGCCGGGCGAGGCGCTGGTGCGGGTCCGGGCTTCCAGCCTGAACTTCCACGACCTGGTCAACCTGCTCGGTGTCATCAAGGGCCCCTGGCCGAGGGTCCCCATGACCGACGGGGCCGGCGAGGTGGTGGCCATCGGTGACGGGGTGCAGTCGGTCGCCCTCGGCGACCGGGTTCTGGGGGCTTTCCAACCGTTGTGGCTCGACGGTGCTCTGACCGGGGCTGGGCAGCGCATCACCCCGGGCGACACCGGTGACGGCTGGCTCCAGCAGTACAAGGCGTTCCCGGCCAACGCCCTGGTGCCGGTGCCGGCGCACCTGTCCGATGCCGAGGCGGCCACCCTCGTCTGTGCCGGCACGACGGCCTGGAGCGCGCTCGGGGCGGGCGCCGTCACCACCGGCAGCGTGGTGGTGACGCAGGGCACCGGCGGGGTATCCATCTTCGCCCTCCAGCTGGCCAGGGCCAGGGGCGCGACCGTGATCCTCACCTCGTCCTCTGACGAGAAGCTGGACGTGGCGCTGGGCCTGGGTGCCGATCACGTCATCAACTACCGCACCAACGAGGACTGGCACCGATCGGTGCGCGACATCACCGATGGTCGAGGCGCCGATCTGGTGCTCGACCTGGGTGGCCCCGACACGTTGACCCGGTCGATCGAGGCCACTCGCATGGACGGCACGGTTGCGGTCATCGGGGTGCTGTCGGGCTTCGGAGCGGCCGAGATCCCGTTGACCTCGGTGATGACCCGCCAGATCCGGGTCCGCGGCATCACGGTCGGGCCCGTGGCCGCCCACCGGGCCCTGTGCGCGGCGGTGTCGGCCGCGCGGCTCAGACCCCATGTCAGCCACTCGTTCCACTGGTCCGAGCTGGCCGAGGCCACCCGGGTGCAGCACGCCGGTGAGCACCTCGGCAAGATCGTGATCGAGATCCCCTGACCGGCGGCCGGTGTCCCGGCCGGAGCCCCGGGTCGAGACGCGCCGGGCGATGGTGCGTTCCACCGTCGCCATGGTGGCGGTCACTTCCGACGAGGGGTGCAGCGGACCCCACCGGGTTGGCCTGCGGAAGGCGGCTGCGTCACCTGGCCCGGCCCGACGCAGCGGTGGCACGCTCGCCGGCCCGGCGCGACCGAGAGCTGCTGCGGCTCCGGCCGGAGCCGGCTCTACTCGACGACGGACCGGCCGCAGACGGCCATCGACGATGATGGCGGTATGACCGAACCTCGCCGGCACGTCGTGATCATCGGTGCGGGATTCGGTGGGCTCGCTGCGGCGAAGGCCCTGTCGAGTCTGCCGGTCGATGTGACCGTTGTCGACGCCCGCAACCATCACACGTTCCAGCCGTTGCTCTACCAGGTCGCCACGGCGGGTCTCGATGCCGAAGACGTGTGCTACCCGACGCGTGGCGTCTTCCATCGTCAGCGCAATGCCCGCGTGCGAATGGGGCAGGTGACGGCGATCGACACGGCCGACCGTCGCGTGACGCTCAGTGACGGCGGTGAGCTCCACTTCGACCTCCTCGTGGTCGCCGCCGGTGCGGTGACCGCCGACTTCGGGGTGCCCGGCGTCGTCGAGCACGCCCATGGACTGAAGAGCGCATCCGATGCCCTGGCGGTGCGGTCGAGTGTCCTGGCTTGGTTCGAGGCGGCTGACTCCGATCCGGACCTCGTCGACGCCGGGGCGCTGACCACCGTGATCGTCGGCGGTGGTCCCACCGGTGTCGAGTTGGCGGGCGGGATGGCCGAGCTCATCGACCGGGTGCTGTGCCGAGACCACCCCTCACTGGACGTCGATCGGGCTCGCATCGTTCTCGTCGAAGCCGCCGATCGCGTGTTGGGCAGCTTTTCGCCACGGTCGTCGGCCCGTGCCCGGCGTGCGCTCGAGAAGAGGGGCGTGGAGCTGTGTCTGGGTCGATCGGTGCAGACGATCACGAAACAACGGGTCGTCCTCGACGATGGGACCATCATTGCCGCCGGCACCGTGGTGTGGGCGGCCGGCGTGAAGGCGAATCCGCTCGGCGCGGCCATCGGAACCGCGCTCGACCGCACCGGACGCGTGGTGGTCGGCCGCGACCTCGCCATCCCGGGTCACCCCGAGATCTTCGTCATCGGCGATCTCGCGGCCAGCCCGACCGGCGATGGTCGGCCCCTTCCCCAGGTCGCCCCGGTCGCCATACAGGGCGGTCGCCATGTCGCGGCGGCGATCGCCGCCCAGCTCGACGGGAGGCCGCCCGAGGCCTTCGTCTACCGAGACCGGGGATCGATGGCCACCATCGGCCGCAATGCCGCCGTGGTCGAGCTGCACAACGGCCGGACCCTGTCCGGCTGGGCCGGGTGGGTGGCCTGGCTCGGGCTGCACCTCGTCATGCTGATCGGGTTTCGCAATCGGGCCAATGTGCTGGTCAACTGGGCCTGGAACTACTGGACCTACGACCGAGGCAGTCGCTTGATCCTGAACGGCCCAGCCCCTTCCGATCGAGCGTGAGACCCCTGCAACGGTTGGGGCGAGGCGGTCCGAGGGACGGCATCTTCAGGTCGAGCAGGCGGCGATCACCGGCATGAAGTGCTCGATGGCATCGGGGTGGCCGATGTCGGCCAGGCTGACGATGGCGGTGTGCACACCGGCTCCGGCGAGTCGTGCGAAGCGGTCGACGTGCTGGTCGACCGTGCCGGCGAGGAGACGCTCGGCCGCATCCTCAGGCGCCAGGCTGCCGCGGAGCTCGTCGACCCGCCGGGCCACGCGGCGGGCATCGGGTCCGCACACGAGCGAGCTGAGCTGGGTCACCTCGATCTCGGCCGGGTCGCGATCGAGCTCGGCGCAGTGCGCGTGCAGGG
>JAOUEE010000399.1 GCA_029858875.1 Acidimicrobiia bacterium | reverse complement strand
TCTTCGCCTCTCTGCGCGGCCTGCGAGCCGCCTGGCGCACCATCGGCACCGACGACCTGCCGGAGCTACGGGCCCAGCAGGCGAAGGTGAAGAGCTGGATGTCGACGCTCCCGGATCCCGACTCGGCCAGCGACGAGGAGTTGCGGGTCGCACTCCAGAGCTCCAACGACCTCATCTTCGAGCTCTTCGAGACTCACCTCGTGGTGTCGGGACAGTCGGCCATCGCCCAGGGAGCCTTGGCCGGGATGTGCCGCGACCACCTCGACGACGAGAACCTGGTGCTCGTCCTCACCAGCGGTCTGGGCGACGTGGCCTCGGCCGCGCCGTCCAACGAGCTCTGGGACCTCGGCCGGCTCGTGGCCGACAGCGCCGACCTCACCCTGGCCTTCGACGGCGGCGTCGATGAGGGATTGCTCGATCGCATCGAGAGCACCGGAGGAGATGACGCAGCGGCGTTCACCCTGGCGTTCTCCGCCTTCCTCGACCGTCACGGCTGTCGGGGCCCCAACGAATGGGAGACGGCCTGTCCGACCTGGGGCACCCAACCGACGCTGGCACTCGCCCTGGCCGACCGCATGCGAGGCGCCGCCGCCGATCACGACCCCCGGGCCCAGAACGAACGGCTGCGGGGTGCCCGGGTGGCCGCCACCGAGGCGGCCCTCGGCCGGCTCAAACGCCGACACCGGTGGCTGTTCCGACGGGTCTTGCGGTCGGCCCATGTGCTCTCGACCGGACGCGAGCGCTCCAAGACCACCGTCATCGAGGCCATCCACGGTCTACGCGTCCGCTCGATGGCGTTGGGTCGCCGGGTAGCCGAACGGGGCGGAGGCGAACCCGATGACCTCTGGTTCGTGCTGTCCGACGAGCTGGAGGACTACCTGGACGAGCCCGCTTCCTTCACGGAAGCCATCGCCGAGCGCCGCGCCACACGCGAGCTGCTGGCCACGCTGGAGCCGCCTTTCGTGTTCGACGGGGCCATCCCGCCCATCGACCAGTGGACCAGGCGGGCCGACGCCGTGCACCAGACGTTGGCGGTGGGAGAGGCGCTCACCGGGATCGCCGGCTGCGCCGGGATCGCCCGCGGTCGGGCATGTGTCGTGATCGATCCGGCCGACCCCGGGGACCTGGGCCCGGGTGACGTCCTGATCGCGCCCAGCACCGATCCGGCATGGACGCCGTTGTTCGTGCCCGTCGAGGCCGTGGTCGTCGATGTCGGTGCCCAGATGAGCCACGCGGTCATCGTGTCGCGCGAACTCGGACTGCCCTGCGTGGTGAGTGCCACCGACGCCACCCGGCGCATCCCCCACGGTGCCCTCATCGAGGTCGACGGCGACCGCGGCGAGGTGCGCATGATCCAATCCGCTCCCGACCCGATCCGAGGCTCCCGCCAGTGATCCCCGAAGAACACCCGAACCGCCCCTACGAGGGCTTCGGCGGCGAGGTCGGACGAGTGGTCGGCACCTCGACGCCGGACTGGCCGGCGTACCCGACAGCACCACCGGGTGCCCCCAACGTCGTGGTGATGCTGGCCGACGACCTCGGGTACGCCGACCTGGCCTGCTACGGCTCCGAGATCGACACCCCTCGCCTGGACCAGGTGGCCCGAGACGGCCTCCAGTTCACCAACTTCCACGTGAACCCCATGTGCTCGCCGACGCGGGCCTCGATGCTCACCGGACTCAACAGCCACCTCGCCGGGATCGGCCACGTCTGCCACGCCGACCCGGGGTTCCCCGGCTACGCCATGGAGATCACCGACCGGGCCGCCACGATGGCCGAGATCCTGCGGGACAACGGCTGGGCCACGCTGATGGTGGGCAAGTGGCACCTCACCAAGGACGCCCACCTCTCCGACGCCGCCCCCAAGCACTCGTGGCCCTGCCAGAAGGGCTTCGACCGCTTCTACGGCATCCTCGACGGCTTCACCAACTTCCACCATCCCCACCGGCTGTACGCCGACAACCATCACGTCCCCGTCGACCGGTACCCCGACGGCTACTACTTCACCGACGACATCGGTGATCGGGCCATCGACATGATCCGCGACGTCAAGGCCTCCGACCCGGCCAAGCCGTTCTTCCTGTACTTCTCCCACGGCGCCGTCCACGCACCCTTGCAGGCCAAGCGGACCGACATGGACAAGTACCGAGGTGCCTACGACGCCGGGTGGGATGAGGTCCGGGCCCGGCGTTTCGCCCGTCAGGTGGAGCTCGGCATCGTCGATCCCGACACGCCGCTGCCGCCCCGCAACCACGAGGAGGGCAACGACGTCGAGGCCTGGGACGACCTCGACGAACACCGCCAGGCCCTGTTCGCCCGCTACATGGAGGTCTACGCGGCCATGGTCGACAGCATCGACCAGAGCGTGGGTCGGCTCCTCGACGAGCTGGAGGCCCTGGGCGAACTGGACAACACCATCTTCGTCTTCACCAGCGACAACGGCGGCTCGCGCGAGGGAGAGGGAGAGGGCACGACGTCGTACTTCGACGTGCTGGGCCTGGCGGCAGGCATCCGCACCGAGTACGGCAATGTGGACTTCGACCTCGAGCGGCTGGATCTGGTCGGTGGCCCCCGAACCCTCCCCCACTACCCGCGGGGCTGGGCCATGGTGTCCAACACCCCCTTCCGGCTCTACAAGATCAACACCCACGCAGGCGGCCACCAGGTGCCGTTCCTCGTCCAGTGGCCCGACGGTCCCGTCCCGGCGGGCCAGCGGCGCGGCCAGTACCAGCACGTCACCGACCTGTTGCCCACCGTGCTCGAGCTGGTGGGCGTGACCCATCCCGGTGAGCGCCATGGCCGCGCCACGCTGCCGCTGGCCGGGTCGACGTTCGCGTCGGTGCTTCGCGACGACGGTGCTTCGACGCACACCGAGCAGTACTACGAGATGATCGGTCACCGGGGCTACTACCGCGACGGCTGGGAGGCGGTCACCCTCCACCGGCCCCGCACCCCGTTCGGCGACCACGAGTGGGAGTTGTACGACCTGCACGGCGATCCCACCGAGACCACCGACCTGGCCGACGCCCATCCCGATCGGGTGGCCGAGCTGGCCGCCGCCTTCGAGGAGGCGGCGTGGGCCAACCAGGTGTTCCCGCTCGACGAGGGAACGGGACTGAAGATGATCCAACGTCCTCCCACCGAGCTGGTCTTCGAGGCCCCGGTGCGGCTGCGACCGGGAACCCCCACCCTCGAGCGCTACCGGTCGTTGCAGTTCATCAACTCGCGGAGCTGTCGGATCACCGTTCGACTCGAGGGCTACCGGGCCGGCGAC
>JAOUEE010000398.1 GCA_029858875.1 Acidimicrobiia bacterium | reverse complement strand
GGCGGCCAACCCTACCGGCGTCTAGGTCAACAGCTTGAGTTCGGGGTTGTAGCGGCGGGTGGGCCTGAGATCCTCGTCGATGATCCTCGCCATCTCGGCGAACACCCGGCCTGCTTCGCTGTCGGGCGCCTCGGCCATGATGGGCCGACCCGTATCGCTTCCCTGGCGTAGCTCGGGGATGAGCGGCACCTGCCCCACGAGGGGAACGTCCAACCGCTCGGCCAGCTCGGCGCCGCCACCGGACCCGAACAGCTCGTAGCGCTTGCCGTCGTCCCCCGTGAACCAGGACATGTTCTCGATCACGCCCTTGACCTCGAGCGAAACCTTCTCGGCCATGAAGGCCGCCCGCTGGGCCACGCGTTGGGCGGCCGGCTGCGGCGTGGTGACCACGTACAACTCGGATCGAGGCAGGAACTGGGCGAGGGACAGCGAGATGTCGCCCGTGCCGGGTGGCAGGTCCAACAGGAGGAAGTCCGGGTCGTCCCAGTAGACGTCGGTGAGGAACTGCTCGAGGGCCTTGTGCAGCATGGGGCCCCGCCACAGGACCGGCTGGTCCTCCTCGGCGAAGAAGCCCATGGAGATACAGCGGACGCCGTGCACCTCGGGGGGCACGAGCATCTGATCGATCACCACCGGTGCCCGATCGATGCCCAGCATGCGCGGGATGGAGAAGCCCCACACATCGGCGTCGATGACGGCGGTGCGGTGACCCCGCTGGGCCAGCGCGATGGAGAGGTTGACGGTCACCGACGACTTGCCGACACCGCCCTTGCCCGATGCGATGAGCATCACGCGGGTCTTGCTGGCGGGGTCGGCGAAGGGGATCGCCCGACCCTCGGCGTGACCATGGGCCTGCTGTTGGCCAGCCGTGGCGGCTGGGTCGCCGTGCAGGTTCTGGCGCAACGTCTCGCGCTCGGCGTCGGTCATCACCGTGAAGTCCACGGAGGCGTGCTCCACGCCGTCGAGGGCCTCGACCGCGTCGGTCACTCGAGTCGTGATCTCGTTCTTGAGGGGACAGCCGGGCACGGTGAGCGCCACCTGCACCGAGACGGCGCCACGGTCGATGGTGATGGTGCGAACCATGTCGAGATCGACGATGCTGCGGTGGAGCTCGGGGTCTTCGACCGGACGCAGGGCATCGACGACGGCGGATTCGGTGACGGACACGCAGGTAGAATACCGATGTGGACAAGCCTCCCCTCTCCGACACCGAGTTCAACTCGGCCGTCACGGCCATCACGTCGGCCTTCGGCGACCCCACCCGACGCGAGATCTACCTGTTCGCGAGGGAGCAGGACGAGGGCGTCACCGCATCGGAGGTGGCCCGTCGTTTCGCCCTGCACCCCAACGTTGCCCGCCACCACCTCGACAAGCTGGCCAGCGGGGGCCACGTCGACGTGGCCACCCGGCGTAGCGAATCGGGCGCGGGGCGCCCCTCGAAGCGCTACACGGTCACCTCCACCAGCGACCGCCTCGAGGTACCGGTGCGCCACGACGACGTGCTCATTCGCCTGCTCGGGCGAGCCTTGGCCCGGATCCCGGCCGACGAGGCCGAGGCGATGGCCGAGGAGGTCGGCATCGAGTACGGCCAGACCATGGCCCACGCGCTGGGCGGCAACGAGGCCCAACGTTCGTTCCGCTCGGCCCTGCATGCCGTGGCCGAGGCCCTCACCGCTCACGGCTTCGCGGCCCACACCGACAAGCGGTCGGGCCAACTCCAGATCGTGCAGGAGCACTGCCCCTTCGGCGAGGCGGTGCTCGAGAATCCGGTCATCTGCGCCGTCGATCGGGGCATGGTGCGGGGCATGCTGGCCACGCTGTACGGCACCGCCGACACCACGGTGGCCTCGTCCAAGCCGATGGGCGACGCCGTGTGCGTCACCGAGATCACGGCCTGAGTACGGTCACACCACCAGCATCACGCCGAGGAAGAACGCTCCCAGGCCGGCCACCAGGCCGCCGCCACCGGTGACGCCCCGGACCACCTTGCTGGCGGTGTTGGAGTGGACGAACGCGGCCAGGCCACTGATGGCCACCAGCACCAGCTTGACGCCCAGCGTGACCTGATAGCTGGTGTCGAGGGTGTCGAAGTCCAGCTCCAACAGGTTCCACACACCGGTGACCACGAGGAGCGCGAAGAACGGCCACGCCACCAGGCCGAAGCGATTGGCCGCCCGACGGGGGGCGTCGTCGCCGATCTCGCGCAGCACCGGCACCAGGGCGGCCAGCACCAGCTGCCCGCCGATCCACACGCAGGCCCCCAGCAGGTGCAGGAAGATCCGGATGTCGTCCGCTCCGAGTTCGACCATCACGTGACGCTAGCGCCTAGTCTCGCCACCCTTGAGCCTGTATCTCGTCCGTCATGGGTCGGCCGGCGACCGGTACCGATGGTCCGGCGATGACCTCGAACGACCGCTCGATGACCGGGGGCGGGTCGAGGCCCAGGCCCTCGCCGCGCAGTTGGCCGATCGCGGCATCACCCGTCTGGTCTCCAGCCGGGCCGTGCGCTGCCAACAGACCATCGGACCGCTCGCCCGTCGGTTGGACATCGACATCGAGATCGCACCGGCGCTGCTCGAGGGCACGCTCGGAGGCGAGGCGGCGGCTCTCGCCCGCTCACTGGTCGCCCAGGAGGCGGTGTTGTGCAGTCACGGAGACGTCATCCCGGCACTGGTTCGCGCCCTCACGCTCGACGGCATGCGCCTCGTCGGCGCCCGGGGCTGCGAGAAGGGGTCGGTGTGGGAGTTGACCGTGAGCGGTGGTGAGCTCGTCTCGGGGACCTACCTCGGTGTGCCGCCACCGAACCCGGCAGAATGATCGACATGACCCGACCCGTCGCTCACCATCCCCAGCGAGACGCCGAAGCGCTGGCCGGCCGGCCGGTACGGGTGCTCGAACCGTCACCGCCGGCCGATCACGATGCGCCCTACTTCGCCGACGACCCGGCCACCACCGATGATCCCGAACGGGTGGTGACACCCACGTCCATGGGTCGCACCACCTGGTCCGACCTGATAACCGGCGACGCGGCCCCCGAGTTGGTGGCCTACGCCCGAGATCACTGGTTGGCGGGCCATCGGCCGCTGACCGACGTCCCGGACGACTACAGGAGCCGACGCGACGACCTCCACCGGTTGGCCTATTCGGTCGTGGCCGAGGCTCGCCGTCAGGCCAACACGAAGTTCGGACTCCGGTACACCCACCGCGGGCTGGGGACACCGTTCTTCGGCGACGACGTGCAGGTGCGTCTGGAGGCCGGGCACCTGGTGGTCCAG
>JAOUEE010000397.1 GCA_029858875.1 Acidimicrobiia bacterium | reverse complement strand
CGGTGTGGTGTACCGACGACGCCGTGGCCCGGGAAGTCGGACGGGTGCTGGGACCGCTGCGGGTGCGAGACCAGACCGAGTCCGGGGCCGATGGGCGGATCGAGATCGTCCACGAGAATCCGGCCGACCTGGTCGTGTCGATCCGTTGCGATGGCCAACCGGTGATCTCCGGGGCCCCACCGGGGACGGGCCTCGATGTGCTGGTCGGTGCCATCAACGCCCGTGCCGTGTCCGGATCGCCGGGCTGCGTCGCCTTCCATGCGGGGGCCGTCGGCCTCCCGTGGGGTGCGGTCATCCTGCCCGGTGTGTCGAACAGCGGGAAGAGCACGCTGGTGGCGGGGCTGGTGGACGCCGGCGCCGTCTACCTGTCCGACGAGGTCGCGCTGGTGGATCCCGGCCCGGGCACCATCGTGCCCTACCCGAAGTCGATCTCGCTCGATCCCGGCTCCTTCCCGCTGTTGCCCCATCTGCGGCCCGACGTGGGGCCTCGGTTCGCCGGCCACCGCGAGCGGAAGTGGCACGTCGAGCCCCGCGGTCCACGCGGCGACGATCAGGTGTGGCCGGTGCGGGCGGTGGTGGCCCCCACCCACGACGCCGGCGCCACCACACGACTGGAGCCGGTCGGTCGCCGGCAGGCGGTGGAGCTGCTCCTGGCCAACAGCTTCGACTTCGCGCCGGCCGGCGAGGCCGGATTCGTCGCGCTCGTACGTCTGGCCCGAGAGGTGCCGGTGCACCGGCTGACGGTGGGAGCCCTCCGCGAGGCCACCCGTGTGGTGGCGGCCCTGCGCTGATCAGTTGGCCCGACGCTGGCGACGACCGCCGGCCCCCGGTGGCGGAGGAACGGGCAGGCCGGCCGCCAGTTTGTGCGCCCGCTTGCGGGCGTACTGCGCCTGATCGGCCGCCCGCAGTAGATCCGACGCCGCGTGCATGCTCGTGTTGGCGATGGCCACCCCGCAGCTGATGGAGCGGGTCTCATCGGTGGCTGCGAACAGCTCCAGTGCCTGCTCGGCCACTTCCGGGGCGCGTGCGGCCTCGGCGCCGACGATCACCACCGAGAACTCGTCGCCGCCCACCCGGCACACGGTGGCGCCGGTGACGGTGGCCGCGGCGGCGCTGAGGGCGCGGCTGGCATCGACGAGCAGATCATCACCGGCTTCGTGCCCCAGGGTGTCGTTCACCACCTTCAACGAATCGACATCGGCCATGATCACCGACACCTGCCGGTCATCGTCCCCGTGTTCGAAGACCTCGCGCAGCGTCGACTCGAGGACCCGACGGTTGCCCAGACCGGTGAGGGGATCGCGGAAGGCCAGCTTCTCGAACTCGGTGTAGCGGGTGGCCTGGCTGATGCCGGCGGCCATCTGCTCGGCCACCAGCTGCAGCAGGGCCAGCCCGTCATGGTCGATGGGCTCGTCCGGCTCGGCGGTGGTGGCCCAGACGATGCCCCACAGCTGATCTTCGACCATGAGCGGTGCCACCGCCTCGGAAGTTATCTGACGGGCCGCGAGGTAACGCATCTGGCTGGCGTCGCCGGCGATGGTGCGGAGCCGCACACCACCGGCCTGGTAGTGGTCGAGATCGGGTATGGCGTCGAGGAGGTACAGCTCGTCGAGTGGGAAGCGCTCCTCGACGTCGTCGAGTCCGCCCACGTTCACCAGGACCTGGAGCACACCTTCGCGGAGGTCGATCTTGGCGATCGACACCGTGGTGGCGGTGAGCGCCTCCAACGCCCGTTCGGCGATGAGTGCCAGGATCTGCTCCACCCGCTCGACGGCGCGCAGGATCTCACCGATGCTGCCGATGAGGGCCGATCGGTCGCCGGCCCGGTTGCGCAGATCGATGGGTTGGTCGGCGTCGGTGTCGAGGCAGGCCAGCGCCTGTTCGAGGGTGGGGGTCTCGGGGAGGTCGGGGAGGGGGCGATCGGGATCGTCCAGCAGGCGGTCGGACTCCATCAGCACCAGGGCGGCGGCGGGTACGGCGTACCCGGCCAGCCCGTGGGGCTGGCCACCACCGTCGGGGGTCTCGTGGCGATGGCGCACGACGCGCGCGACGGTGGCCATGGCGGGGATCCGCTCGATCAAGGCGGCCGACAGCGCGGTCGACGCCGCTTGGCCGGCCGGCGGCATGCGGTGCAGCAGGACGGCGGAGTCGCAGATCAGGGCGGCGGCCACCGCAGCCACGTGGTCATCGAGCGAGAGCCGGGCGCGACGGGCCAGCCCGTCGGCGATGAGGGCTCGACGGGCGTCACGGGTGGCCTGTTGTGGATCCTGGAGCGCGATGGCGGCGGCCAGGGCGGCCGTGGCGGCGGCGATGGCGCGGCGGGTCTGGCGCGGGTCTGCCGCCGGATCGGCCATGCGCTCCTTCTTGTCAGCCCGTCCTGGTGACCACGAAAGGTGGCGAGATGACCACAGATTATCACTCTGTGCGGTGACCCGAGGCCGGGTGGCACTCACCGGGCGAGCCGTTCGGTCAGCTGGTCGACCGGCACGCGATCTCGCACGACCTCGACGTCGCCGGTCACGAACAACCAGGTGGGCGCGGTGATGACCGGGACCGATCCGAAGCCCTGCCCCGTGGGGTCGGTCACGATCCGGGGTGGGTCGGTGCACGTCGAGGGCACGGTGTTGGCGTCCACGTACTGACCGATGGCGCCCTCGGCCGCTCGACCGATGACGATCACGAGGTGGGCATCGCACACCTCGGCCGCGGCGGCGAGGGCCTCCTGGAGCTGCGGCTCACATTGTCGACACCAGGGGGTGGTGAACCAGATCGCGGTGGGGCGGGACGGATCGAGTGCCAGCGGCTCGGCGGGGTCACCGTCGAGGTCGATCAGCGGTGCGGCGGCCAGCGCGTCGAGGTCGGGTGCCGGGGCGGTGAGGTCCGACCCACCGCCACAGGCGCTCAGCGCGATCAGGCACAGCAGCAGCAACAGTCGGCGCACGTTCCGATGGTAGGGGGTGGGCATCGGCCCGGGCCGGTCTTGGCCTCTAGGCTGCTCACGGTGAGTACCCGAATGCTGATGCTCCTCGCGTTGTTGTGCGGTATCGCCATCCTCGTCGCCTTCTCGGTGCAGGTACTGATCGCCCGTTAGGCTGCCGCCGAACGAGGAGGTGGTTCCGACGGCTGAGAACTACGACGTGGTCATCATCGGAGGCGGCCCTGCGGGCTATGCCGCTGCGCTGTACGGCGCCGCCGCGGGCCTCGAGATCGCGCTCGTCGAGATGCAGAAGGTGGGTGGAACCTGCCTGCACGTGGGGTGCATTCCGGCCAAGGAGCTGTTGG
>JAOUEE010000078.1 GCA_029858875.1 Acidimicrobiia bacterium | reverse complement strand
CGCCGGTAGCCAGGGCGAGCTGGCCGGCCTGTTGGCCATCGCCGCCTATCACCACGACCGCGGCCAGGCCGGGCGGGACGTGTGCCTGATCCCGTCGTCGGCTCACGGCACCAACGCGGCCTCCGCGGTCATGGCCGGCATGCGGGTCGTGGTGGTCGACTGCGACGAACGGGGCGACATCGACGTGGCCGACCTCACGACCAAGGCCGAGGAGCACGCCGACGACCTGGCGGCCCTGATGATCACCTACCCGTCCACCCACGGCGTGTTCGAGACGGCGGTGGTCGACATCTGCGAGCTGATCCATCGGCACGGTGGCCAGGTGTACCTCGACGGGGCCAACCTCAACGCCATGGTGGGGGTGGCCCGTCCCGGCCGATTCGGTGCCGACGTCAGCCACCTCAACCTGCACAAGACCTTCTGCATCCCCCACGGTGGTGGCGGACCCGGGGTGGGCCCGGTCGCTGTCCGCCGCCACCTCGCTCCCCATCTGCCGTCCGATCCGCTCCAACCGCCGGCCTCGGTGGGCCCGGTCGCCGCCGCGGCCCACGGGTCCGCGGGCATCCTGCCCATCTCGTGGGCCTACATCGCCCTGATGGGCGCCGAGGGGCTGCGCCGGGCCACCGCGGTCGCCATCCTCAACGCCAACTACGTTGCCGCCCGCCTCCAGCACGTCTTCCCCATCCTCTACGTCGGTCAGAACGACCGCGTGGCCCACGAGTGCATCATCGACGTGCGGCCCGCCAAGGAGCAGGGCATCTCAGTGGACGACATCGCCAAGCGCCTCGTCGACTACGGGTTCCACGCCCCGACGATGTCGTTCCCGGTGGCCGGCACGCTGATGGTCGAGCCGACCGAATCCGAGTCCAAGGCCGAGCTCGATCGTTTCTGCGACTCGATGATCGCCATCGCGGCCGAGATCAAACGGGTGGGAGCCGGCGAGTGGCCGGCCGACGACAACCCACTGGTGCGGGCACCCCACCCCGCCGAGACCGTCATGGTCGACGAGTGGGACCGCGCCTACCCGCGATCGACGGCCGCCTACCCGCGCGCCGACCAGCGTCAGGTCAAGTACTGGCCCCCGGTGGGGCGCATCGACGGGGCCCACGGCGACAAGAACCTGGTCTGTTCCTGCCCGACCGTCGACAGCTATCGTTAGGCCCCCCACCACGTTGGGTGGCCAATCACCGCCACTCTCGGTACCTTTTGGTAGCGGGACAGCATCGGCCGCCTGGCCCCGAGCGGAGATTTCTTGTTCTTCAACATCGACTTCGAAGTCACCAACCGCTGCAACGCGTCCTGCGACTTCTGCCCGCGCGACGCCACGCCCCACCAGGGGTTGATGAGCGAAGAGGTCTTCGACGCGGCCTTGGCCAACCTCGTGGAGTTCCGGGATCGGGTGCAGGTCCGTCTCCCCGAGTGGGGCATCCAGGTCTTTCTGTGTGGACTCGGTGAACCCCTGCTCAACAAGCGCATCGGCGATTACGTCGCAAAGACCAAGGCCGCCGGTTTCACCTGTGGCCTGGCGTCCAACGGCGCGTTGCTCGACGAACGCCGCAGCGCAGCGGTTCTCGATGCCGGCCTCGACAGCATCGCCATCAACGTCTCGGAGATCGACGAGGAATACGAAGCCATCTACAAGCTGCCGTTCGAGAAGACCCGCGACAACGTGGTGCGCTTCGCCGAGATGGCCGATGGACGGTGTGACATCAGCATGGTCATCGTCGATCACCGTGAGGACATGGACCATGTCCGCAAGATGCGCAAGTACTGGGCGCGATACGGGCTCACCCAGACCATCCGCTACGACATCATGAACCGCGGTGGCGCCCTCTACGTCGACACGATGCAGTTCGAGGAACTGCCCGAAGCCGCACAGGCCCGACAGTTGTTGGCCGACCGGGGTGTCACCGAGCCGCTGTGCGGTGCACCCTTCGTGCTGCCGTTCGTGGGCTACGACGGGCAGTACTACCTCTGCTGCTCGGACTGGACCAAGAAGGCCCCTCTCGGCAGCGTCTTCGAGGAATCGTTCGTGTCCACGCTCGACCGCAAGCTCGATTTCGTGCTCAGCCGGGAGCCGGTCTGCGTGCACTGCAACCATGACCCGATCAACAAGGTGGCCGAGAAGCTGATCCAGATCCGCACGGGTCGGGCCACCGAAGCCGACCTCGATGGCCTTGTGCACGCGCTCGCCGTCGGCAACGATGACATCAACGATCTGATCGGCGACTTGCGACAGATGGCCGATCCCGATGCGATGGCTTCACCCCGCCGGCGGATTCCCCTGTCCATCGAGTGAGCGCCCATCGAGTGCGCGCGACTGTCCGCGGTCGCCAGACCTCGTAGCGACGTCCCCGCAAAATCGAGACAGAGGACCCAACCGCCCTGGGTCGATCGCCTCTGGTCCTCCTGACCGGGCCTTCGTACCCTGGAACTACATGACGTCCATCGAGGCCACCCCCGAGGTCATCGACCTCCGCGAACCGCAGTTCGTCGACCTTCGGGTCCTCCGCACTCGTCTCAACGCCCTCAGCCCTGAAGACATCTTCCATTTCAGCGACGACGTGATCCGGACCCGGTCCGGCCCGTACGTCGTCGCCAGCCAGAACATGCACGGGGTGCACACCTACCTGACCGACCCGTCCTTCGCCGCGCTCCACGAGCATCCCCGGACGCTCGTCCACATCGACGGCACGCCGCTGCTGTGGCTGGGTCGCATGAAGGGCTACGACCTGGCCTCTCGCCACCGTACCGGCTGCATCGACTGGATTCCCGACCTCCTCGACCTCGCCGTCGCCCGTGGATGGAAGGTCTTCTACCTGGGCTCCACCGACTCTGTGGTCGACAAGGGTGCAGCCACCCTGCGCAAACGGCACCCCGGGCTCGACCTGGCAACCCGCAACGGCTACTTCGATGCCGACCCGGAGTCGCTCGAGAACTGGCGTGTCGCGCGCGAGATCAACGACTTCGCCCCTGACATCTTGCTGGTAGGAATGGGCATGGGCCGCCAGGAGAGCTGGATCCTCGACAATCTCCATCTCCTGGACGCCCAGATGATCATCACGGTCGGCGCCCTGATGGACCTCGTCGCCGGCGAGCTGCGCATGGCGCCCCGCTGGCTGGGCCCCTTGGGTCTGGAATGGGTCTTCCGCCTGTGGGACGACGCCCCTCGGGTGGCCCATCGGTACCTGGTCGAACCCTGGCTCATCCTCTACCGACTGGCGTCCGGCGCGGGACGACGTCCCGATCGATGACCCTCATCACCACAGCCGATGACTTCGGCTGGGACGACGACACGGTCGCGGCCACGATCGATCTGCTCGAACGGGGCGTGATCCGCAACGCGTCGATCATGGCCAACGTCCCGGCCACCGAGGCGGCCCTCGCCTACGCCGCCGACCATCCCCAGCACGGCTGGGGGGTCCACCTCACGTTCACCCGCGACGAATCCGAGTCGCCGCTGCTGTCTCCCGACCTGGTCCCCGACCTGGTCGACGACCAGGGCCGGTTCCGCGCCGGCCGCCCAGCGCAGATCGCCGCGGCCAGCGGGCGGTTTCCGGTGGAGCAGATCGTCGCCGAGATGACCGAACAGCTCCGGGTCGTTTGCGACCGGGGCATCGCCATCGACTACGTCGACTCACACAAGCATCTGCACAAGTACCCCGTCTTCGCCCGCGCCCTCGACGAGGTGCTTCCCCAGTTCGGCATCCACACCGTCCGCCGCCCGCAGGATCGCTTCGCCGGAGCGCGCTATCGGCGGCCCTCGGCCTGGTTGGGACCGATGCTCGCCCGCCGCATCCGCACTCGATGGCAGACGAGCGATCACTTCTTCATGGCCGATGGCGATCCGGACGTCGCGTGGTGGGACGAGGCGCCGCTCAGCGAGTCCACCAGCCTCGAGATCGGCTGTCACCCCGGTCGGTCCGTGCCCTGGCGCGACAACGAGCGGCGCGGGATCGAAGCCGTCGTCGACCGCTGGGCGGTCGCTGGTCATCATCCGCAGCGGTGGCGAGACCTCACCTCGGTCGACTCCGGCGTCTGAGGCAGACCCCGCCCCCCACCGCCTGGCGGGAGGTGGTCGCCTGATGGCGCGCCACCGGCTTCGCGCACCCCACTTCGGGGCACGGCTGAACTGACAGAGATGGCGATGGCCTGCCAACATCACGCCCAGGATCACCACCCCATTCGACGGGAGCCGCGATGAACATCGATCTGACCGAGGACCAGAAGGACCTCCAGACCGAGTTGCGCCAGTACTTCGCCGAGCTGATGACCGACGACGTGAAGGGGCGGATCAGCAGTGCCGAGTTCGAGGAGAACCTCGAGTACAAGGCCCTCATCCGCCGGGTCGGCGCCGATGGTTGGCTCGGGGTCGGCTGGCCCGAGGAGTACGGGGGCAAGGGCTTCACCCCCATCGAGCAGTACATCTTCTTCAACGAATCGCAGGCGGCCGGGTGCCCGATCCCCTTCCTCACGACCAACACGGTGGGCCCGACGCTGCGCAACTTCGGTACCGACGACCAGAAGGACTTCTTCCTCCCGAAGATCCTGGCCGGCGACATGCACTTCTCCATCGGCTACAGCGAACCCGAGGCCGGCACCGACCTGGCGTCGCTGAAGACCAAGGCGGTGAAGGACGGTGACGAATGGGTGATCAACGGCCAGAAGCTCTACACCAGCCTGGCGTACAACGCGGACTACATCTGGCTGGCCGCCCGAACCGACCCCGACGCCCGAGCACACAAGGGCATCACCATGTTCCTGGTCCCCACCGACGCCGAGGGCTTCTCCATCCAGCCCTTCGAGACGTTCGGACAGGCCGACACCACCGCCACGTTCTATGACGACGTGCGGGTGCCCGACTCGGCCATCGTCGGCGAACTGCACGGCGGGTGGAACCTCATCACCAGTCAGCTCAATCACGAACGGGTCTCGCTGTGCGCCTCGGGCCGGCTGCTGCGGCTGGTCGAGCAGGCGGTCACATGGGCGTCCGAGACCCTCCTGGCCGATGGTCGCCGGGTGATCGATCAGGAGTGGGTGCAGGTCAAACTGGCCGAGGTCAAGGCGCTGGTGGACTACCTCGACCTGCTGAACTGGAAGGTCGCCTTCGACAACACGCACGGACGGATGAACCCGGCCGATGCCTCCAGTGTGAAGGTGCACGGCTCCGAGTCGATGCACCGCATCTATCTGCTCCTCACCGAGGTCCTGGGCGCGGCTGGTCACCTGCGCGGTGCCGACACGCTGGCCGGTCAGGTCGAGGCCAGCTACCGCAGTGTGTGGGTGCTCACCTTCGGTGGCGGCACCAACGAGATACAGCGCGACATCATCGGGATGGCCGGGCTCGGCCTGCCCCGCGAACAGCGACGGAAGTAAGGGGAGCTCATGGACTTCACCCTCGACGAACAGCAACAGGCCGTCTACGACCTCACCGCCAGGATCCTGGACGACAAGCTCGACATGGAGCGCCTGCGGGCCGTCGAAGCGGCCGACGAATGGTTCGACCGCGACATCCACGCCGAGTTGGCCAAGGCCGGACTGGTGGGTGTGGCCCTGGCCGAGGATGTCGGTGGGGGCGGACAGGACCTGGTGGCCTGGGGGCAGGTGCTGCGCGCCCAGGGCAACCACGTCGCCCCGGTGCCGCTGCTGCCCACCACCCTGGCTGCCATCACCATCGACAAACACGGTGATGCCGAGCAACGACGCGAACTGCTCCCCGGCGTTGTCGAGGGCACCCGGATCCTCACCGTGGCGGCCCAGGAGCCCTTCGAGGAGAACGTCCGCTCACCACGGGCCCGCGTCACCGACGGGCACCTGAGCGGCACCAAGATCGTGGTCGAGTACGCCGACCACGCCCATCAGATGATCGTGATCGCCGAGGACCACGAGGGCGCGGCCGGTCTGTATCTGGTCGACGGCGACGCCGACGGCATCACCCGCCGGCGATCGATCAGTACCCGTCTGGAGCCCCTGCACCAGGTCGACTTCGCGGCCACGCCGGTCCAGCCGCTCGGCGGGCCCGATGCCGTCGACTGGATGGTGGACCGGCACCTGATCGGACTGTGCGCCACCCAGGTCGGCGTCAGCGAGACCGCGTTGCAGATGACCGCCGAGTACACCAGCGAACGCGAGCAGTTCGGCCGGCCGATCGCCACCTTCCAGGCCGTCACCCAGCGCCTGGCCGACCAGTACATCAACGTCAACGGCATCCGGCTCACCTGCTCGGCCGCCCTGTGGCGCCTGGCCAACGGCGTGGACGATCGCGACGCGATCCTGGTGGCCAAGTGGTGGGCCAGCGAACGGGCCCAGGACGTCGTCCACGCCACTCAGCACTGCCACGGTGGCATGGGGGTCAGCATCGACTACCCGCTGTTCCGGTACAGCCTTTGGAGCAAGCACCTGACGGTGTCGCTCGGTGCGGGGACCCAGCAGCTGCGCAACCTGGGCGCTCGCCTGGCCGGCTGAGATGGCCGAGACCGCGTTCCTGGGTCTGGGGGTCATGGGCTACCCCATGGCCGGACATCTGCATCGCGCCGGACACCGGGTCGCGGTCTACAACCGGACCACCGCCAAGGCGACACGATGGACCGCCGAGCACCAGGGCTCGGCGGCCGACACGACACCGTTCGAGTCCCCGGCACGAGCCGCTGCGGGCGCCCGGGTGGTGTTCGTCTGCGTCGGCAACGACGACGACGTGCGGTCGGTGGTCCTCGGCCCCGACGGCGCCCTCGCCGCCATGTCGCCGGGCTCGGTCCTGGTCGATCACACCACCGCGTCGGCCGAGCTGGCCCGTGAGCTCGATCACCTCTGTCGCCAGGTGGCGGTCGGCTTCGTTGACGCGCCGATCAGCGGGGGACAGGCGGGCGCCGAGCAGGGCACGCTCACCGTCATGTGTGGCGGCGATCACGCCCCTTTCGACATCGTCGAGCCGGTGATGGCCGCCTACAGCAGCACCCGCACGCTCATCGGGCCGACCGGCTCGGGACAGCTCACGAAGATGGTCAACCAGATCGCCATCGCCGGTCTGCTCCAGGGCCTCAGCGAGGCCATCGACTTCGGTTTGCGGGCCGACCTCGACATGGAGCGGGTGCTGGCCACGATCTCGAAGGGGGCGGCCGGATCGTGGCAGATGGCGAACCGCGGGTCGACCATGGTCGAGGGCCGATTCGACTTCGGCTTCGCCATCGAGTGGATGCGAAAGGACCTGGGCATCTGCCTGGCCGAGGGCGAACGCCTCGGTGCCGAGCTGGCGGTCACCCGGCTGGTGGACCGGTACTACGCCGAGCTGGTCGCCACCGATGGCGCCCGCTGGGACACCAGTGCCCTGATCCGGCGGCTTCGTCCCGGCATCGACCCGGCCGATGTCGAGACAACGGACTGATGTTCGTCCACTGCTCGACGTGTGGGGCCGAGGTGAACCAGCTGCGGCCCTTCCAGTGCCCCCATTGCCACACCTGGCACTGGCGCAATCCCAAACCGTGTGGCGGGGCCCTGATCGAGCGCGACGGCCAGGTGCTGATGCTCGAGCGCGACCAGGACCCCTGGCGAGGCTGTTGGGACATCCCCGGCGGGTTCTGCGAGGACGGCGAGCACCCCGCCGACACCGCGGTACGCGAGATCTTCGAGGAGACCGGATACCACATCGAACTGCTCGGCCTGCTCGGCCTCTGGAGCGACCGGTACCACGGCACCGAACCGCCGGCGACCACCCTCAACATCTACTACCTGGCCCAGACTCCCGACGGTGGTGAGCCGGTCCTCGACCCCGCCGAGGCCAGTGGCCACCGGTGGTTCGGACCCGACGAGGAGATCCACCCGATCGGGTTCCCCGGCCATTTCCCCCAGGTGCTCGACGCCTGGAGGGCGGTCCGGCGCGGCCAGCGCACGCTCACACCTCTCCCCGACGACGAGTTCCTCCGGCGTCACCACTGAAGGACGGTCGACGCGGGCCGTCCGAGGAGCAGCGCCCGATACCCTCGCCCGGGTGATGCACTACGACCTGCTCATCGTCGGCACCGGCTCGGGGAACTCCGTCATCACCCCGGACTTCGACGACTGGAACATCGCCATCGTCGAGAGGGGCGTGTTCGGTGGGACCTGCCTCAACGTGGGATGCATCCCCTCGAAGATGTTCGTCTACGCCGCCGAACTGGCCGAGCTCGCACGTCATGGTCCCGAGCTGGGCGTGCACACCCGCTTCGACGGTGCCGACTGGCCGGCGATCCGTGACCGTGTCTTCGGCCGGATCGATCCCATCGCCACCGGCGGCGCCGAATACCGCATCGAGCAGTGCCGCAACGTCACCGTGTACGAGGGCGAGGGGCGCTTCGTCGGTCTCAAGAAGCTGTGTGTGGGCGACGACACCATGACCGCGGATCAGGTCGTGCTGGCGGCCGGAGCACGTGCCTTCATCCCCGAAGTGCCCGGCCTGGCCGAGTCGGGCTTTCACACATCGGACACGATCATGCGCCTCGATTCCCTCCCCGAGCACCTGATCGTGCTGGGCGGCGGCTACATCGCCGCCGAGTTGAGCCACGTGTTCGGGGGGCTGGGCAGCAAGGTCACCCTCGTGAACCGCTCGCCCACCCTTTTGCGGACCGAGGACGACGACGTGCGGCTGCGCTTCACCGAGATGTACCGCCGCCGGTTCGACGTCCTGCTCTCCACGCAGGTGCTGGAGGTACGCCGCACCGACCACCACCTGGAAGTGGACGTGTCGGTCGACGGCGACCACCGCACGATCGGCGGCGACGTGCTGTTGGTGGCCACCGGCCGAAAGCCCAACAGCGACACCCTGGGCCTCGACGTCCTCGGTGTCGACATCGACCATGGGGGCTACGTCAGCACCGACGAGTACATGCGCACCAACGTCGATGGCGTGTGGGCCCTCGGCGACATCACCAATCCGGTCCAGCTCAAGCACACCGCCAACGCCGAAGCTCGGGTGGTGGCCCACAATCTGGCCCACCCCGACGACCTGCGGGCCGTCGATCTCGGGTACACCCCACACGCCGTGTTCGGCCACCCCCAGGTGGCGTCGGTCGGACTCACCGAGCGCGACGTCCACGAGCAGGCCATCCCCTACGTGGTCAAGATCCAGCACTACGGCGACACGGCCTACGGCTGGGCCATGGAGGACACCCAGAGCTTCGTCAAGCTGATCGCCTCTCCGGACACCCGCCAGCTGCTGGGTGCCCACATCATCGGCCCCCAGGCGTCCACCCTCATCCAGCAGCTCATTCAGGGCATGCGGTTCGGCCAGACCGTCGACGAGATGGCTCATGGGCAGCTCTACACCCACCCGGCGCTGAGCGAGGTCATCGAGAACGCGCTCCTCGATCTCTGACTCTCGTCTCTCCGTTCGGGGGCGAACACCGCGTCCTGCGACAACTAGAGTCGGCCCCTCGTCGCCAACCGGGGGTCACCGTGCAGGATCTGTCTGGCAAGACCGCAGTCGTCACCGGAGGGGCCAGCGGCATGGGCCGCTCGTTCGCCCACCGCTTCGCCCGCGCCGGCATGGCGGTGGTGATCGGCGACATCGAGGAACCCGCTCTCGATGTCGTCGTGGCCGAGTTGACCGCCGACGGTCATCGGGTGGTTGGGGTACCCACCGACGTCAGCGACGAGACGTCGATGCACGGCCTGCGCGATGCGGCCGACCAGCATTTCGGCGGCACGCACCTGTTGTGCCTGAACGCCGGAGTCGGAGGCGGCAACGGTTCCATGGACACCCTCACCACCAGCGACTGGGCCTGGACACTCAACGTGAACCTCTGGGGCATCATCCACGGCATCACGGCCTTCCTGCCCGGGCTGAGAGCACGAGACGAGGGGCACGTGGTCATCACCGCCTCGGTCGCCGGCCTCACTTCGTACCCCAACATGGGCCCCTACAACACCACCAAGCACGGCGCCGTCGCCATCGCCGAGACGTTGTTCGCCGAGCTGCGAGATGCCGACTCCCAGGTGGGGGTCAGCTGCCTGTGTCCCGGACTGGTGATGACCAACATCTTCACCTCCGACCGCAACCGACCCGAAGGGCTCCGGGCTCCGGGGCCGTTCATCGCCGATCCCATCCCGGAGGAGGATCAGGCGAGGATCGAGGCCCTCATCGAGGTGGTGACGACGCACGCCCAGTCGCCGGACGCGGTCGCCGACCTGGTCCACGACGCCGTGCTGTCCCGGCAGTTCTGGATCCACACCGACGACGAATTCACCACGTCCATCAACGAGCGGCTGGACTCGATCCGGAATCGCACCGACCCGCCGGGGCGGGCCGGCATCCTCGATCAGTACGAGCGCTAGCGCACGTCGCCTACTCTGCGCCGAGCACCGACCGGGCCCACGGGTAGTCGGCCTTGCCGTTGGGCTGGCGCTGCACCTCATCGACGACCACCATCCGCTTGGGGATCTTGTAGCCGGCCAGTAGCTCACGTAGGTGGGCCCGCAGATCATCGACATCGACCGCACCGTTGGTCGACACGACGGCGTTCACCGACTGCCCCCACCGCTCGTCGGCCAACCCCACGACGTTGGCGTCGATGACCTGATCGTGGGTCTTGAGGGCCTCTTCGACTTCCTCGGGGAACACCTTCTCGCCGCCGGTGTTGATGCACACTGAACCCCGACCCAAGAGGGTGATGGTGCCATCGGCCTCGACGCTTGCGTAGTCACCGGGGATCGACCAACGTCGACCCTGGATCAGCGGGAACGTCTCCTCGGTCTTCGCCGGGTCCTTGTAATAGCCGACCGGGATCGGGAAGCCGAGGGCGATCCGACCCACGTCACCCGACCCCGGCTGGACCTCCTCACCCTCGTCGGTGAATACCGTGGTGTGCTCGCCGAGGGAGAACCGTGCGGTCGTGCCCGATCGCTCGAGTTTGCGCGAGCTGAGCTGGTTGGCCATGCCCGGGCCCTCGCTGGAACCCAGCGCGTCGAGGAGCACCACGTCGGGCAGGTGGTCGAGGATCCGCTCCTTCACCTCGGCGCTCCACATCACCCCTGACGACACGATGGATCGCAGCGAGGATGTGTCGTGGTCTGCCTCGGCCAGGGCGTCCAGCATGGGTCGACTGAAGGCGTCTCCCACGATGGTGAGCTGGGTGATCCGGTGCTCGGCCACCCGCTGCCACAACTCGTGCCCGTTGAAGTGTCGCTCCTCGAGGCAGGCCACGGCACCGCCATGGGTGAGCGTGCCGAATGCGACGATCATCGACGTACCGTGCATGAGCGGTGCCGCCGCCAGCTGGCGAACCTCGTGCCCGCGCTCGGCCGCCGTGACGACGATGCCCTCGATGTCGTCCATGGATCGCGGATACCCGAAGCCGAACGACCGCACCGTGGCCTCCATGGATCCGAAGATGGTGCCCTGGGACCACATGACCGCCTTCGGCATGCCCGTCGTGCCGCCGGTGTAGAGGAACCAGTGGTCGTCCACCGATCGTGTTCCGGGGGTGGCCGGATCGTGTCCGGCGATCAGCTCCTCGTAGCCCACCGCCCATCCAGGGACGTCGTCGCCACCCACTTGTACCAACAGCTTCAGCGAGTCGACCTGGTGTCGGGCCTCGTCGAGTCGATCGGCCAGCGTGTGGTCGAACACCACGACCTCGGCGTCGGCGTTGTCGAGCACGTAGGCCAGCTCGTGAGGGGTGTACCGGAAGTTGACGTTGCAGGGAACGCCCCGCATCTTGAACGCGGCGAAGGTGGTCTCGAGGTACTCGTGACCGTTGTACAGATAGTGGGCCACCTTGGAGTCGACCCCGGCCCCCGCGGCCACGAGGCCGGCGGACAGCCGGGCAGCTCGGGTCTCGAATTCGGCCCACGAGCGGACGTCGGCCCCCGCGATGGTGGCCGGCGCATCGGGCCGGAGCTCGGCGACGCGCTCCCAGGCCGTGGCGACGTGCAGGTGCGGATCCATGCTCCGATGATGCCCGGCCGGCGAGCCCGGCACGAACCCGACCCGAATGAGCTGGCTACCGTCATGGCCATGTCGGTGTGGACGGTCGTACTGGCGGCCGGATCAGGAACCCGCTTCGGGGGACACAAGCAGTTCGCCATGCTCGGTCACCAGCGGCTGGTCGACTGGCCGGTGGCAACGGCCGGTCAGGTGACCGACGGGGTCGTCGTGGTACTCCCCCCGGACGTGACCTGGACCGGTGCCGCAGTGGCCGCGGCGGTCACCGGCGGCGCCACCCACCCTGCATCGGTCGCCGCCGGACTGGCCGCCCTGCCCCCCGACGCCGACATCGTGGTGGTGGCCACGGCCGTGCATCCCCTCGCGTCGGCCGACCTCTACCGAGCCGTCATCGCCGCGGTCGGCCGGGGTGCCGATGCGGCCGCCCCGGCGGTTGCGTCAGCTGACGCAATCAAGCGGGTGGCCGAGGATCTGGTGGTCGCATCGGTGGACAAGTCCGACCTCCGCATCGTGCAGGCACCGAGCGCGTTCCGTGTCACCGCCCTGCGGTCGGCACTGGCCGCCGGCAACGGTGCGCCCGAGGAGCTGGAGCTGATCGAGCGAGCCGGGGGCACCGTGGTGACCGTGCCCGGCGAAGCGACCAACATCCACGTGGCCACACCGACCGACCTGACCGTGGCCGAACGTCTCCTGGAGATCTGAGGAGTGGAGGGCCGCAGTTCACAACAGGCGGAGGAGGGCGGCCCGCTCGCCTTCTGTCACGTTGGCATCGTCGAGCCGGTATCGACACGCATCGACCAATGCCTCGCCGATCAGTCGCCGTCCGCGCTGTTGGCGGAACACCCCCACCAGCAGGGAGCGGGCCAGTCGGTCACGCATGCCCTCGATCTCGTACGTGGACATCAGGACCACCGTCATCGCCGCATCGAACCCGGGCGGGCCGGTCGCCACGTTGGTCCAGTCGATCACCACTGGCCCCGTGGGGGCGAGCATGACGTTCATGGGGTGCAGATCGAGGTGGACCACTGACGTCCCCTCCGGAACGTGGTCCCGGCCCGGGAGCCACCGTGGCGCCTGGAGGTCGTTCAGTCGCTGCTGGAGGGCAGCAAGCGTGCGAGCGTGGCCGATCAGACGCCACGGTCGGGCCTCGAGGTCCTCCAGCAGTGTGGGGCCGTCGATGCGGTCCATCACCAGATCGGGGCCGGCATGGGACCGCACGCGCGGCACCGGGTAGCCCTGCTCGGCCAACCACACCATCATCCGGGCTTCGCCCTCGGTGTCATGGCCGGGGGTTCGGTAGCGGCGCAACACCGTGCCGTCACCCTGATCGAAGACTCGAGCAGCCCGCCCCTCGGCCAGTAGGGTGCCCGGTTCGATGCCCACCGCGTGACCCTAGTGCGAGCTGTCGACGACGCCCGCGGGAGTTGAATCCCGTGTCTGCCTCGCCCAGCATGACCAGATGGTCGACGATCGATGGACCGAGCACACGTTC
>JAOUEE010000396.1 GCA_029858875.1 Acidimicrobiia bacterium | reverse complement strand
GAAGCCACTTCTGGCCTTCCTCGCACGGGCGACCCAGCGGGTGGCGCAGACCGTCCGCGACCAGCGCCGAACGCGACTCCAGGCCTTCGTCAATCAGACCGCTTCGGACTATCTTGCCCACCGCTTCACCGGTGACCGCCAGGAGGTTCTGGACACGACCCTGGCCGGGCTGGCCGCGAACCTCCAGGCCGACAACGCGCAGTTCCGCATCGTCGACTGGGACCGCATGGTGTCGGAGACGACGGCGGAGTTCGTGGCTCATGGCCACTCCGAGACCAACAACGAGTTCCGGACGCTCGACCTCAACGAACCGCTGTACCGCGACATCGCCTCGGCCACCGAGCCCATCGCCTTCGAGATCGACGGCATGCGAGGCCAGAGGGTGAGCGTGGTGAACGTCCCACTCGTGGTCGAGGGCCTCACGACCGCCACCATCAACGTGGCCGCGCCCTGCGGCAGGCAGTGGGACGAGCTCGACATGGACGCATGCCGGAGTGTCGCCGGACTCATGGTGCAGCTGCAGCGCCGCATCGAGTTGGAGCAGGCGCTGGCCCAGCGGCTGGCCCTGAGCGACGCCGTCAATCGGATCGCGACGGACTTCAACGATGCATCGCCAGAGACCGCGGCTGCGGTGATCGCCGACGCGCTGGCGACCACGGCACAGACGCTCGGTGTTCCCCGAATCGCGCTGTGGCGACACAGCCACCGGGAACAGACGGCGGTACTCGACATGATGTGGGAAGAGGGCGTCGGTGCCACATCGCTGGCGGGCATCGGGTCGATTCACGTGCCCGAACATCCGTCGACCAAGGCCCTGTTCGAGTCCATCACTCCCGTTGCGTTGGGCCCGGCCGACATCCCGACGGACTTCGGCGAGGTCCCGGAGGATCTCCACCTCCTGTACGTGCCGGTCGGCCGCGGTGGTCACGTCCGCCTGGGCCTGTCCATCGAGAGTTGGCAGCCCAGGGTCTGGACCGACGCCGAGATCGAAGAGGCGCAGTCGATCGCCCGCCTGATCTCCCAGTTGTCGGCCCGCGTCGATGCCGAGAGCGCCATGGTGAAGCGTCTCGCGGTCGAGGACATCACCCGGAAGATCGCCACCGCGATGCTGCACCACACCAACCAGACGGCCTTGGCCGGCATTCGGGACGCACTCGGGGCCATCGGGGAGGGACTCGATCTCGACCGAGCCGCGCTGTGGCAGATCGATCGCCGAACCGACCGGATCGGCCTGCTCGCCCGGTGGTCGACCGAGCGGCTCATCGACCCACGTGCGGACTCACCCGCCGAGATGCCCATGGATGCGGTCCTGCGCCGCTTGGCCGACTCAGACGAGCCGCTCATGGAGGTGTCGTCGGCTGAGTGCGGTGCGATCGAGGGCGACGCCTCGTCGATCGGGCTCGTGGCGCCTCTCGCCCACGCCGGCCAGCGCCCCACCGGCCTGTTGATTTTCGAACGCCACGACGGTCTGCCCTGGACCGGCGAGGACCATCGGGCCATCGAGGTGGTCGGCACGCTCATCGTGCAACTGGGCGCCCGCCTGGAGGCGGAGAACTACTTCACCACCGCCTTCGAGAACGCCCCGGTGGGCATCACGCTGCGCGACGGCGACGGACGCCTCCTCGCCTGCAATCGCGCCTTCGAGGAGTTCGTGGGGCGCACCCAGGCCGAGCTGCTGGGCACCACGGTCGACGATGCGCTGCGACCCGAGTACACCGACGCCCACGGGGTCGAACGGGAGTTCCGGCTCGAGCGACCCGATGGCACGCAGCGGTGGGGACGGGTCACCGAAGCCGAGGTCAGCGCGGCGTCCTCCCGCGAACGGGGTGCGCTCTGGCTCCGTCACATCACCGACATCACCGCCACCCGCCAGGCAATGGAGCAGCTGGAGTATCAGGCCGGACACGACGAGCTCACCGGGCTGGCCAACCGGCGGGTGTTGATGGATCAGCTCCGGCTGTGCCTGCAACCCATTCCCCAGTCGACCGACGCCGCCATCTTGTTGTTGGACATCGACCGCTTCAAGGTCATCAACGACTCGCTGGGCCACAGCACCGGGGACGAGGTACTCCGAGTGGTGGCCGATCGCCTGCGGCTGGCCGTGCGACCTCAGGATGTGGTTTGTCGTCTCGGCGGCGACGAGTTCGTCGTCCTGTTGCGTGGGCCGGTCTCGGGCATCGAGTCGTCTGCCGTGGCCAGTCGTCTGCTCGAGCTGTTGAGCGACCCGATCGAGCTGGGTACGACGCGAATGTTCCTGAGCGCCTCCATCGGCATCGCCAACCCCACCGAAGCAGACGACGCGCTGGAGGACGTGCTCCGCCACGCCGACGCGGCGATGTACCGGGCCAAGGCCCGGGGCCGCAACCGCTTCCAGGTCTTCGACCAGAGTCATCGGGCGGCGCTGGCTCGTCGCGTGGAAGTGGAGAGTGAGCTGCGTCGGGCCATCGCCGACGAGGCGCTGGAGCTGCACTACCAGCCGGAGCTGGAGCTCCGATCGGGCCGACTCCTCGGCGCCGAGGCCCTCGTGCGCTGGGCCCACCCCCGCCTCGGACTCCTCTCCGCCGGAAGCTTCATCGACGTGGCCGAGGAGACGGGACAGGTCGTCGAGCTCGGGCGGCTGGTGCTGGACATGGCCTGCCGACAGGCGGCCATCTGGAACCAGGGTCGGGCCCGACCACTCACCGTCCGTGTCAACCTGTCGGCCCATCAACTCGATCGCCCCGAACTGGTCAGTGAAGTGCAGACGGCACTGGCGACGCACCGGGTCCAGCCCGAACACCTGTGCCTCGAGATCACCGAGACCGCCATCATGTCCGACGTCGACGAGTCCCTCCGCCTGCTGCAGCGCCTACGAGAGGTCGGCGTGCGGCTGGCCATCGACGACTTCGGAACCGGCTTCTCGTCGCTCGCCTATCTGAAGCGGCTGCCCGTCGACATACTGAAGATCGACCAGACCTTCGTCCGTGGGCTGGGCCGAGACCGCGACGACGAAGCCATCGTACGATCGGTGCTGAGCATGGCCGAGGCCCTCGACCTCGTGGTGGTGGCCGAAGGCATCGAGAGCCCCGAGCAACGCATCATGCTGCTGGAGATGGGCTGCACCCGGGGCCAGGGCTACGGCCTCATCCGACCGCTGCCCGCCGAGGAGCTGTCGGACCTCTTCGCAGCAGGGGGCATCAACGTCCAACAGATGCTCACCGTGCGCTGACCCCCGTCGCTCCCCCCGTCACCGAGACGACCGTGCCGCCGGACCGGTAGGGTCTCGGGCCGATGTGCGCCGGTCCGGGGCGC
>JAOUEE010000077.1 GCA_029858875.1 Acidimicrobiia bacterium | reverse complement strand
AGAGCGAAGGCGGCGTCCGCCGGGCCGAGGCTGCCGTCGAACCCCAGGCGTTGGATGACGCTCATCGACGTTATGCCTCGCTCCGAGACGAGGCCATCCCCGATGACCACACCGGGCATCGCCCGAACGGGGGAGTGGGTGGCACCCGCAAGGGGGTCAAGTGCCTGCATGCCCACTACGCCTGGTTCCTGGCCGGGGGCGACGATCCGGTGGGAGCATGGGTGCACGAACACCTGGAGGATCTGTGAGCGAGTTGGTCGGCGCCATCGACTGCGGTACCAACTCCACCCGATTGCTCATCGGCGACGGCAACCAACAGGTCGATCGACGGATGCAGATCACTCGACTGGGCGAAGGCGTGGACGCCACCGGGCGACTGACCGATGCCGCCATCGAACGGGTACGGGTGGTCCTCGACGAGTACGCCGGTGCTCTGGCCGAGCACGGTGTCTCGCGGATTCGCATGACGGCGACCAGCGCGGCCCGTGACGCCGCCAACCGCGAGGACTTCTTCGCCATGGCCCGTCAGACCGTGGGAGTCGCACCCGAGCTGCTGTCGGGGCGAGAGGAAGCCGAGTTGTCCTTCGCCGGCGCCATCGGTGAGTTGGATCCGGCCGATGGGCCCTACCTCGTGGTCGACATCGGTGGTGGCTCGACCGAGTTCTCCTTCGGCTCCGGGACCTGCGAGGCGGGCGTCTCGGTCGACATGGGGTGTGTGCGCATGACGGAGAAGTACATCGAGCACGATCCCCCGCGGCCCGAGGAGCTCGTGGCCTGCCTCAGCGTCACCGAGGCCCACATCGACGAGGTGGTGCACCAGTTCCCGGCGATGGCCTCGGCCCGCCAGTTCGTGGGTTTGGCCGGCACCGTCTCCACGGCAGCTGCCGTGGAGCTGGGGTTGGCGACGTACGACCGCGCCGCGGTCCACCACTTCCGGTTGACCAAGGCGGCGGCCGAGGACGTGTTCCGCACGCTGGTGACCGAGGCCCGTGCGGATCGCATCCACAACCCGGGCCTCGAGGAGGGGCGGGCCGACGTGATCGTCGGCGGCCTGTGCGTGCTGGTCCAGATCATGCGCAGCTTCGGCTTCGAAGACTGCCTGGTGTCGGAGGCCGACATCCTGGACGGTCTGGTCGCCAGTCAGCTCTGAATACCGGCCGGGGGCGACCGGCCCCGCCGCTGGGGTCGGCCATGCCCTCGTTCGGCGGGCGCCCTATGCTGCTGCGGTCATGACGACCCTGTTCGGCCGCCGAGTGATGCTCCGTCCGCTGGCCGTCGCCGACTTCTCGGCCTGGCAGGAGGTGAGGCGACGCAACGCCGAGTGGCTCACCCGGTGGGAACCCGCTCGCGCCGCACAGGCTCCCGATCCGGTCAACGACCGTCAGGCCTTCGCGGCCCGATGCGGCGCTCGCGACCGCGAACGCCAGATCGGCAACGGATTCGGTTTCGGGCTCTTCGTCACGGGTGACTTCGCCGGTGAGATCAACGTGAACAATGTGGTCCGAGGAGCCTTCCAGAGCGCCCACGTCGGGTACTGGATCGACGAGAAACAGGCCGGCAACAGTTACACGTCCGAGGCGGTGGTGGTGCTGTGTCGGTACATCTTCGAACAGGTCGGGTTGCACCGCCTCCAGATCTCCATCATCCCCCGCAACACCAACAGCCATCGGGTGGTCGAGAAGCTGGGGTTCCGCAGCGAGGGCGTGGCCGAGCGCTACCTGGAGATCAACGGGGTTTGGGAGGACCATGTTCGCTACGCGGTCACCGCCGAGGAGTGGACCGTCCGCCGCGACGAGCTGCTGGCCGAGTGGATCGGCGATTGATCCGCTGACTAGCCCTTCTTGGCCGCGATGCGGGCCTTCAGGTCGGCCACGAAGGAGTGGAAGGCCGGTTGCCTGGTGGAGATGACCTGTGGCTCCAGCTCGAGGTCCACGGCGGCATCGGAGGAGTCCACCGCCAGGCCCGCGGCGAACGTCGCCTTGATGGACCGGACCAGCTCGGGCGGAGCGGCGGCGGCCACGCCGGCCAGCGCCTGCGCCTCCTGGAGCAGCTCGTCATCGGGGTAGCAGCGCCACGCCAGTCCGGCCTGGGCCGCCTCCTGGCCGCTCAGCACCGCACCGAACAGCACCATGGCCTTGGCCGTCTGGAGGTCGGTGTTGTGGCGAAGCCGCCACGTGTGGCCGCCGCCGGGGTGAATGGCGATCTGGAGGAAGCGGCTGTCGAATCGGGCCGACTCGCCGGCCACGATGAGATCGCAGGCCAGGGCCAGATTCATTCCCGCGCCGACGGCAGCGCCGTTGACGGCGGCCACCGTCGGGAGCTCGCAACCCGCCACGCGCAGGAAGCCCGCGTAGATGCTGCGCAGGGACGGGCCGTCGTCTACGGCCAGTAGATCGTCGAGGTGGCCGCCCGCCGAGAAGGCCGGGGCGGCGCCGGTGATGACCAGCGCCCGCACGTCCTGGGCGTCCTCGAGTCGGTCGACGGCGTCCACGAGGGCGGCATTCATGTCAGCCGACACCACGTTGCGGCGTGCCGGGTCGTTCAGGGTCAGGGTGGCAACGCCATCGACGACCACGATCTCAACCAGTTCCATGGGGGCGAGTCTGACACGACGTCGCGGTCGGCACCCGCCTCGGGAATCGGTCAGTCGGTGACGAGGCTGGCGAACTCGGCGTACGTGTTGACCATCGGGGTCTCACCGGCGGTCACATCGGTGAGCCCCTCGGAGTGCGCCCATTCGAGCAACGAACGCGCCGCCTGGGGGAGGTCCGAGACCAGCCCCAGCAACCAGTCGTTGCTCCCCGTCAGGGTGCCGTCGATGAAGACGTGGAGCGAACCGCGAATCATGGTTCCTCCGTCCGGATCGTTCCGATTGGACTGCGTGGTGGCTTCGGTGTCGAGCACGAATGCCCACGAACGGCCCAGCTCCCACGGGACGACGCCCACCAGCGTGCCATCGCGCTCGATTCGTCCTTGCGATCCCGCGGTCGGCCCGGCGGCGCTGCGCACGTGTCCGGAGGCGGCGGACAGGGGGTTCCATGCCTTCTGGAGGCGGATCTCCAGGTCCTGGATCTGGCGCGTCGACGCGTTGCCCGCCGGGAGATCGGAGAAGTCCGGGCCCCGGAAGAACAACGGGTGGACTCGGCCCTCGACCACGCGGGAGAGGTGGCCATCGGGACCGACGACGATCTCGAAGGCGCCGCCCCGCACGCCGGGGGGCTGCTCGGACTCCTTGCGATGGCGTACCAGCCAGACGCCGAGGACCCCCGCCACGAGAGCCAGGCCCAACAGGGCCAGACGCTGGGTGGAGAAGAGCCCGTCGGATCCGCCGCTGTCACCGGCCGAGACCTGGGGATCGGCGGGTGAGTCGCTGGTCACGACGATGGCGCGACTGACGGATTCACCGCCGGCCACCGACACGACCACCTCGGCCTCCGAGCCGAGGTCGGCCGGCAGCTGTACGCGGCCGACGTGGGAGCCCTCGACGATCTCGCCGAACTCGATCGGTGTGCTCGAACCCGTGATGGGGTCGATGACCACACCCTCGGGAACGACGTTGGGGGCCGATCCGGCGTCGATGCGGACACCGTCGGCCGAGAACAGATCGACCTGGACACTCGCCTCGGCTCCGGCGTCGGTCGGGGAGACCGACACGATCTCGGGTCGGACAGTGGAGGTCACGGCGTGTTGCCACTGCGCGGTTCCGTCGCCGGCGGCAGCCGGGTCGATGACGGTGGCCGTCCAGTCGCCGGCCAGCTCCCCGCCGGTGACGGCCACGGAGACGGTGGCGCGGCTGGGCCAGATGGTGGTGATCGATGCACCGCTCAGTTCATCGATGCGATCGGTGGCACCCGGAAGAAGGATTTTGTCTCCCGCGGGGGATTCCAGGACGACGTCGTACCCGAAGCCGGAGAACACCCCGTCGATCGAGACCTGGCCCGTCACGGCGTTGGCCGTCACGGTTGTCGACCCCTCCGGACAGGCGAACACATCGCAGACGGCCGTCTCGTCCGTGGTCACCGACGCGCCGGCCAGTCCGTCGATCATGCGACCGACGGGGGCGAGGACCTCGGCACGGGTGGATCCCTCGATGACCGCGCCGGCCGAGGCGACCGAGCCGCAGCTCTCCTGGCTGCCCGACGTTCCGGCGACGGCATCGAGAAGGGTCCGGTCGACATCAGCGATGGCGGTGGGGGTGGTGATGATGCCCAGGTGGGCCGGTAGGGCCCGCAGGCTGTCGATGGTGCCGCCCGAAGCGCACAACTCGCCCGCTTCGTCAGCAGTGAACCCGACGGCACCGATCGGAAGGGCAACGGTCAGACCGCAGCCCTCCTCTCCGACGCGATCGAGCAGGATCGCTTGACTGGCCTCGATGGCGGGGGCGAGAGAGACCGTGGTGGTGGGAGCGGTCAATGTCGTCGCCGCCAGCGTGGCCGGGTACGTCTGCGCGTCGAGGTCCACCCAGTCGGTGACCACGGTGGTCTCCCCGCCCATGCGGGCCACGGCCACCTCGACGGGCCGACCCCGATCGACGAGGTCGATCAGGCCGGTCAGGAGCACGCCGATGGCTTCTTCCCGCACCAGTGGTGCCACGGCGTCGGTGGTTGGGTTGTCCACCAGTATCAGAGCGGATACGAGATCGTTGCCGGCCAGACAGCTGGCGGATTCGGTGGTCTGCGCACCGGCCCCTGCGGGTGTCACGAGGCTGATCACTGCAGTGAACGCGACCACGGCCACGAGCATTCGGCGGAGTGTCTCGAGCGTCTTCACGGCCTGCCCATCGGCAGTCGGCGCGAAGAACGTAGGATTCGCGTCCTGTGGGCGCGTCGACGCCCGAACCGGTTCGAAATGGGGGAGTGCCGGGTGTCACGTAGACCTCTGGATCCCGTCGGCGTTGACTGGTGCCCATGATCGCTCGTTTCGGCCACTGGTGTTTCGTCCATCGTCGGGTCACCCTCGGGTCCTGGCTGGTCGGCATGGTGATGATCTTCGCCATCGGAAACCTGGTGGGTTCGGGGTTCGACGGCGGCCAGAACCCGCCCGACTCCGAGACCAGCGACGGCTTCGACGTGCTCGACCGGTACTTCGGTGGTCTCGGCACCGGCATCACCGGTGCCATCGTGTTCGAGGCCGATGCCGGGGTCTCGTCCCCCGACGTCCAGTCGGCCATGACCGACATGTTCACCGCGGCCGACGCCCTCGACGAGGTGACCCTGCTCGACCCCTACCAGGGACGAGGTGGCGGGCTGAGTAAGAACGGGACGATCGGATACGCCGAGGTGATCCTCGACGAGTCCATCGACGATCAGGAGTCGGGGGCCATCGGTGAGGCCTTGGCGGAACTGGCTCCCGACATTCCCGGCCTCCGCGTCGAGATCGGTGGCGCCGAGCTGGCCGGATTCCAGCCACCCGAGTCCGAGGTCATCGGCATCGCCTTCGCCATCGTGGTCTTGATCCTGGCCACGGGCTCCGTCCTGGCGATGGGGCTTCCCATCGGCCTCGCCGTGGCGGGCGTGGGTAGCGGCCTCGGGTTGGTGACGATCATCTCCAACGTCACGCACGGGCCCGAGTTCGCCACCACCATGGCCGTGATGGTCGGGCTGGGTGTTGGCATCGACTACGCCCTGTTCATCGTGACCCGCTACCGCGAGAGTCTGCATCTCGGGCTGGAACCCGAGGCGGCAACCGTGCTGGCGATGGATACCGCGGGTCGGGCCGTCATCTTCGCGGGCACCACGGTCATGTTCTCGCTGCTCGGGCTGCTCTTGATGGGGCTGCCGTTCGTGAACGGCATCGCGGTGGCCGCGTCGACCACCGTGATCATGACCATGCTGGCCAGCGTCACCCTGCTGCCCGCTCTGCTGGGATTCGCCGGCGACCGCATCGAGGTCACGCGTTGGCGTGGCCTCATCGCCGCCGGCCTGGCGGCCGTGGCCCTGCTGGGGGTCGGCGCGGGCCTGGGATTCCTTCTCGTGGCTGCACCCCTTGCCCTCGTGGTGCTCGTGGCCGGGTTCTTCCTCGCGCCGCTCAAGCGCGTGGTCCCCGCACGCCGGGTCCGTCCCCTCCGCGAGACCTGGGCCCACCGTTGGAGCCGATTCGTCCAATCCCATCCTTGGAGCATCGCCCTGCTGGGTACGACCGTTCTGGTGATCTTCACCCTGCCTTTGCTGGGGATCCGCTTGGGATTCTCCGATGAGAGCAACTTCTCCGAGGACACCACCACCAGGCAGGCCTACGACCTCCTGTCCGAGGGGTTCGGACCCGGATTCAACGGGCCCATCGTGGCCGCCGTCGTCGCCCCGACCCCCGGCGACGCCGCCGCGCTCGACGACCTGGTCGCGGCCATCGGTGCCGATCCCGGCGTGGCGTCGGTGACGCCGCCCGTTCCCAACGACCCGGCCAGGCCCGAGGCCTACGTCATGCGAGTGGTCGCCACGTCGGCCCCGCAGGACCAGGCGACGGAGGCGCTGGTGAACCGACTGCGATCCGAAGTGGTGCCCCGCGCCGTCGACGGCACCTCCCTCGATGTGAACCTCACCGGGGTCGTCGCCGGCGGCATCGACTTCTCCGACTATCTCGGCCGTCGGATGCCGCTGTTCTTCACGGCCGTGCTGGTGCTGTCATTCGTGTTGTTGATGGTGGTGTTCCGGTCGCTGTTGGTACCGCTGAAGGCCGTGGTGATGAACCTGCTGTCGATCGGCGCGGCGTACGGCATCATCGTGGCCGTGTTCCAGTGGGGGTGGACGTCGGCCATCACCGGCATCGAGCCGGCACCCATCGAACCGTTCATCCCCATGATGATGTTCGCCGTGGTATTCGGCCTGTCGATGGACTACGAGGTCTTCCTGCTGTCCCGGGTCAAGGAGGAGTACGACCGCACCGGGGACGCGGTCAACTCGGTGGCCGACGGGCTGGCCTCGACCGCCCGGGTGATCACCGCCGCCGCGGCCATCATGGTGGTGGTCTTCGGCAGCTTCATGCTCGAGGACAGCCGCATCGTGCAGCTCTTCGGCCTGGGGCTGAGCATGGCCATCCTCCTGGACGCCTCGCTCGTCCGCATGTTGCTGGTGCCGGCCACCATGGAGCTCCTGGGTGAGCGCAACTGGTGGTTCCCCCGCTGGCTCGACCGGCTGGTGCCTCGGCTCGATGTCGAGGGCGGCAACCTCCCCGAGCCCGACGGTGCGTCGCCACCACCGCAGGTGGATCCCGATCGAGACGCCCAGCCCGTGGCCGTCTGAGTCGGCCTCCGACGAGAAACCGAAGCCAGTACATCGTGGCCGCACCGGCCCGCGGTCCATCCGCCCTCGCCCGGTGGGCTACGGTCGCCGCCGACGGTCAGTCACGCGGGCCGGAGGAGGAGAGCTGATGCGCCGTGTCGCCGACCTGTTGGTCGCACTGGTGCTGATCGCGGGCTGCGGCGGTTCCGGCGACGACCCGGCGGGCAGCGACGTTCCCACCGAGGCCGGCGCGGGGTTCGCTGGGGCGACCTCCGATGTCGGGGACCCGGGCGGGACCGATGCTCTTCGCTCGATCTTCCCGTTGCCGTCGGGCGCGGTGTCCGAGGTGATGACCTACACGGTCACCGACGACGGTGGCGTCCGCACGGAGACGGCCAGCTTCGAAGTGGCCGGGCTTCCCGTCGAGTCGGTCGTGACCTACTACACGGCCATCCTGGGCAACATGGGCTACGTGCTCGACCCCCTACGCGACGGCGAGGCCGTGTCGCTGGAGGTGATGGACCCTGCTGATGTGAGCGTGAAGGGGACGCTACGGCTGTCGCCGTCGGGATCGGCGGTCAGAATCGACCAGGCCCGGACGGCGCCCCGCACCGAAGGGGCGTGACCCTGCGGTGGCAGAGAGCGCTCGTCGGCTGTGGGTGCAACAGGATCGTCACCCCGGCGATCGGTGGCGCCTGTTCCGCGCAGTGGGTGCCGTCGTTGCGGCCGAGCGCGTGCTCTACCCCGGCTGCTATTTGGATCTGGCGCCCAGCTTCGTCTTCCCCTCGGTCACCTACGTCGATGTTGATCGGCGAGCCGCGGCGTTCTTCGCCGATGAGGAGGAGGTGCAGGCCATCATCGCCGAACATGATGGCGCTCCGCCCGAGCCTGAGGTCGTGTTCGTCTCCGCCGACTACACCGAGCAGCTACCCGTGGCCGAGGAAAGCGTCGACCTGCTCGTGTCGCTCTACGCCGGCTTCGTGTCCGAGTTCTGCACCCCAGCGCTACGTGTGGGGGGCACCCTGCTGGTGAACCCCAGCCATGGAGACGCGGCCATGGCGTCGATCGACCCGCGGTACCGGCTGTCGGGGGTGGTCCTGTCGAGTGGTGGCGACCACCGGGTGAGTGATCGCGGTCTCGACCGCTATCTCGAGCCGAAGAAGCCGATCACCATCACCGCGGACCTGCTGCACCGAACCGGACGGGGGGTGGGCTACACGAGATCGGCTACTGCCTACCTCTTCGAACGGGTGCGGTGACCGAGCGATGCGTCGCAGGTGCCCGGCGGCGGTGAGAGACCGGCAGGGTCAGCCGAACAGCGCCCGATTGGCCTCGGCTTCGTCGACGAGGGTCGCCGCGTCGGCCGGAAGCAGATGGCCGGCTTCCACGGCGGCGTCCGCGGCTGCGCCGAAGGCGGCGACGTACTCGTCGGCCGATCCGTGGATCTCGATCAACGTGGCCGCGTCGAGCGGAGCGGTCGTGCCGAACAGCGCGCAGGTGTCGAGCGAATCGAGGTCGACCTCGTAGGGAGGATCTCCCGAGAGCACGGCGACGGGAACGTCGACGAGCGGGTTGCGCACCCCACCCAGAGCGATACCCAGGTCGTCGCGACGGATCTCGGCCGGCTCGGTGTCGGTGATCTCGAGCGGTTCGCCCGTGGGTGGGGCGGTGCCGTCGGTGAGCCACGTGACCAGGTGGGAGAGCGCGGCCTGGTACACCTCGTGGTGCGGTCCGGTATTGATGAGATCGTCGCACCCCAGGAACGATCCCACGGTGGGGTCTCGTTCGGTCCCCAACACGGAGCCGATCACGTGGGCATCGGCATGGGCGGTGCCGGCCACCTCCCAGGTGCGCACCGTCTCGGTATCGGGCTGACGAGCGGTGGAGTAGCCCAGCAGCGTCAGGTCGGTTTCGGCCTCGAAGATGAACACGGGTTCGGCCAGGTCGGTGCGGATGGCGACGCCGGCGGCCAGTGGTGACGTGGCTTGGGCGGCGTCGTCGCCTCGGAGGTTGCCGTCGAGCGGTACGGCCGCTCCGCCGCGGCTGTGCACGAGGAATCCGTCGTAGACATCCACCAGGGGATGTACCGCGTTGATGTAGCTGGTGAGGAAGAAGGCCGATTGCGACTCGCCGACCGCCACGACGTGGCTGGGCTCGAGTCCGCCCAGCACCGATGCGGCATGGTCGCGCACGGCCGCGCCGGCCTGGCTGTACATGTCGAACGCATACGGGTCTCCGGGGTGGCTCAGCGATCCGTAGCGTTCGGGGTCGGCGTTGACCAGTCCATCGGTGTTCACCTCGCCCTCGGTGCCCGCCTGGGCCGCCTGCTCCTCGTCGACCTCGACCTCGAGGATGCCCGTGCCGCCCTCGACCCCCTGTGACTGCACGCTGACGGCGACGTAGGCGTGGCCGCTCCGGCCGATCTCCTCGGACAGATAGGCCCAGTCGGGGGAGCTCTCCAGCCCGGCGGTGACGTTGAGCCACTCGACCAGCACCACGCCGCTGAAGCGTTCGGCCGGGGGCCGTCGTACCAGCAGACGCGTCTGGTACGGAGCGGTGGTGTCGGGCATGGCCGACCACATCCCGTCGAGGCTCGGTTCGCCCGTCAGCATGTAGCTCGTTGCCTCACCTCCGAAGAAGAACTCCTCCTCGACGTACCCCTCGGGAGCGGGAGCGGCCGGCTGGGGCAGGCTGGGGCCGGCGCCGGCGGTGATCGGTCCGGACACCTCGGCAGGCATGGCCGGCGCCGGCTCCGGGGGGGCGGTGGTCGTCGGTGTCGTCGGCGAGGTCGAGCTCGGAGCGGTTGGATCCGCGCTCGACGACGGCGAAGCGCTGGCCGGTGCGTTGTCATCGCTGGACGAGCAGCCGGCCCCGAGGAGGGCCACGGTGATCGCTGCCACCAGCAGGTGGCGCCAGGTCATGGTGGTGGTCGGCGGCTGGGTCACAGGTCCTCCTGGGCAACGGCTGAGAACCCTAGCGGCCCGATCACCGGCGGTGTTTCGCTGGCCGGCGATCGCCTTCTGCCAGACTGCGCATCGTGGAAGACCCGAACCGGCACCAGCAGCCGAGGTCGCGTTCGTTGCGCCGGCTGCCCTTCCCGTCTCATCGGCGGTTCGTGATCGCGGCGATGCGGGCCGGACGACGGAGCTATCCGGTACATGGGCTGCTCGAGCTCGACGTCACCGAGGCCGTCGCCGTCCTCGACGCCCATCCGGAGAAGCTCTCGTTCACGGCCTTCATCGTGGCCGCCACCGCCCGGGCGGTCACCGCCCACCCGCTGGTCCACGCATACCGCGATTGGCGCGGTCGCCTGGTCGTCCACGATCACGTCGACGTGGCCGTCCTGATCGAGGTCGCCGACGAGGGACGCACGTTCCCGCTCGCCCACGTACTCCGTGACGCCGACGTCCGGACCGTGGCGGACCTTTCCGGCGAGATCCGCCGCGTGGCCTCCGACAGCAACCAGAGCGGTTCGGGCCGCCTGCTCCGAGCCCGGGCGGCCGACCTGGCCCGCATGCCCGGCCTGTTGCCGCTCGCCTACCGTGTTGTCGCCCGGTCGGCCCGGCTGCGCGAGATGTCGGGAACCGTCAACGTGACCTCCGTGGGCATGTTCGGCGAGAGCGGCGGCACCGGGATCGCCCAACCGACGATCATGACCCTTGCCGTCCTGGTCGGTGGCCGCAGTCTGCGGCCGCGCGTCGTCGGCGAGGAGATCGTCCCCCGGCTGGTGCTCGACCTGACGATCAGCGTGGACCACGCCATCGTGGACGGTGCTCCCGCGGCCCGGTTCGCGGCCACGCTGACCGATCTCGTCGAGCGCCCCAGCTGGGTCGACGCCGTCTGATCCGCTCTCCGGAATCGATCGAGGCAGCCATGACCGAACCAGATCCACTCGGAGACGCCGTGCTGGTCCATGGCTCCTTCTCGTCCGACCGGTCATGGCAGCCCATCCTCGATGGGCTGCTCGCCGGCGGGATGACGCCGCACCCCATCTGCCTTCCGGGTCACGGGCGGCGCGGTGACGAGGCCGGACCGACCATCGACCTGCACGCCCACGCCGGCGCGGTGGTCGACTACGTGCGACACAACGATCTGCACGACGTCCTCCTCGTCGGACACAGCTACGGCGGAATGCCGGTCACCCAGGCCTGGGACCAGATCCGCGACCGCGTCGCCGCCGTCGTCTACGTCGACGCCGGCGTGGCCGCCCACGGGCAGTGCCAGCTCGACCTGCTCGATGACGAGGTGGCCGAGGCGACTCGGGCCGTCGCCGCCGCGAACGGGGACATGTTGCCCTCGCCCGAGCGCGACACGCCGACATATCCCCTCGCCATCGCGGCATTGTCGACACCCGTGCGCCTGCGCGGCCCCCTCCCCACCGGCGTACCTCGCACGCTCGTCCTCGCGACCGGCAACCCCGGATACCACCATCGCCAGGCAGACGAGCTGCGGGGAACACCGGACTGGACCGTTATCGAGATCGACTCGGGGCACAACGTCATCGACGATCGAACCGACGAACTGATCGACATCCTCCTCACCCGGCGCGGCAACGCACCGGGGCACAACTGACCCTGCTCAACGGGGACGGAAGCCGATCTGCAGCTCCTTGACGCCATTGATCAGGTTCGAGTGGAGTCGCCGGGGCGGAGCCGCTATCTCGATGTCGGTGACCGCGGCGACCAGTTCCTCGAGCAGCAGCCGCAGCGAGAGCCGGGCGAGGTTGGCCCCCAGACAGAAGTGTTCTCCGATGCCGAACGACTGGTGCGGATTGGGTGACCGATCGACTCGGAAACGATGGGGATCCTCGAACACGGCGGGGTCGCGGTTCGACCCGGCGTACCACATCAGCACCTTGTCGCCCGCCGCGACCTGTTGCCCACCGATCCGGGTGTCGACCGTTGCCGTTCGCCGGAAGTGATGGATCGGCGGTTCCCAGCGGAGGATCTCGTCGACTGCAGTCGGGATGAGGTTCGGCTCGTCGCGGAGCCGCCGGAGCTCATCGGGATGCTCGAGCAGCGCGATGAGACCCTGGGAGCTCGCCGTACGGGTGGTCTCGTTCCCGGCCACGATCAGGAACATGAAGAAGAGGGTGTACTCGAGATCGCTGAGCCGTCGGCCGTCGACCTCGGCGGTGAGCAGCCGACTGGTGAGGCTGTCGGTTGGTCGGGCGCGCTCGCGCTCAGCCATCGCGGTCGCATAGGCGAAGATCTCGCTCAACGCCTCCGTCGACGCTTCGGGGCTGGGAGACACTTCCGGATCCTGGTCGTCGATGAGGGCGTGGCTGAGCTCGTACAGCCGATGTCGGTCGGCTTGGGGAACTCCCATGAGCTCACTGATCGACCACATCGGAATCGGGCTGGCGATCTCGGACACGAACTCGCAGGTGTTCCGTCCGCGTAGAGAGCCCACCACGCGCTTGGTCTCGGAGCGGAGTGCGCTCTCGAGCTGGCCGATCATCTTGGGAGTGAAGGCACGCGACACGATGCTGCGGAACATCTGGTGCTCCGGCGGGTCCATGCCGATGATGATCATCCGGACCTGGTCGAGCCCGCCCTCTGGTGGATCGAGCCGAATCGGGCCGCCGACGTAGCTCGAGAACTCGCCGGGTGAGGTGGAGACCTGACGGACATCGGCGTGGCGGGTCAATGCCCAGAAACCGGGCCCGTCGGACTCCTCGTGCCAGTGCACGGGGCTTTCGCGGCGGAGGCGATCGAGCCAGCCGTGGGGTGCTGCCGCCTCCCAGACCGATGCGTCGGTCAGATCGATGGCGGATAGGGGAGCGGGGTCTGGTTGAACGGTCATGCGGCGGGCCTCTGGAGTTGTCGAACACAGGCAGTATGAACGACTCGATCATCACGCGTTCGGTCGGGGCATGGCCGAGTCCGCACCGAAGGCCCCGCTGGCAGTGGCGTGAGCCCCTGGTGGCGCCGCCGCGCGGCAGTGATCGAGGTGGCGCCCGTCCCGTTTCCGGTGAAGCCATGAGCGGGGCGGCGCGGCCGGCGCCCTGATCGGGACCCGTTGCTCGCCGTGGGATCATGGGTCCATGGCGTATCGCCGGCCGGGCTTCCAGTTTGCAATGGGCCGGGTCGTCTCGGTGGCCGTGCTCATGGCTCTCGCAGCCCAAAGCCGTGGTGATCGCCACCGGGCTGCGTGCTGATGGCTACCGCGAAGTGCTCGGTGTCGATGTCGGCGATTCCGAGAACGAGACGTTCTGGACCGATTTCCTGCGCGGCC
>JAOUEE010000395.1 GCA_029858875.1 Acidimicrobiia bacterium | reverse complement strand
CCACCAGCGTCGCCGCCAGCATTCGTTCGTCACGTCGTGGCTGATTGGAACCCGGACCGAGCACCGGTACCCCCTGGACAGCGATGTATCTCTCCATCGGCCGTCCTGGGTGATTCTGAAGGGGAAAGGTGGTTCAGCGCTGGTCGAAGACGATCTTGACCGCGCCGCGAGACCCGGCCTCGGCGGCATGGGCGATGGCCTCGCGCCACCGGTCGAGGCCGTAACGTGCCGAGACCAGCCGGTCGAGCCCGGCCTGGCGGACCAGGTCGAAGGCGAGGGTGAAATCGGTACTCATGGAGCCATCGGGCAGGACCTCGCTGCCGTAGGTGTATGCACCCACCAGCTCGGTTTCGCGGTGCCACAGTCCGGTGAGGTCCATGCGGGCCGTGCCCGGCATGCCGACCAGGACCACGCGGCCGCGTGGTCGGGTGATGCCGATGGCCTGACGGATCGAGGCGGCCGAGCCGACACAGTCGATGGTGACGTCGGTTCCGCCCGACAGGTCGTCGCCGATGACCCGACAGCCGACCAGGCGACGCACGGCCCGCGAGACCTCGTCGGGACCGACGACCTGGTCGGCCCCGAGGGCCCGGGCCAGCTCACGTTGGTGGGGGTATTTGGCCACGGCCAGCAGATGGCCGGGTCGGGCGTGTGCTCGAACGCCGGCGATGCTGCACAGGCCCATGGTGCCGGCCCCCAGGACCACCACGCTGGCCCCATCGGCGATGTGGCCCTTGAAGGCGGCGTGGATGCCGCCCGCGGCCGGCTCGAGCATCACCGCGTGCTCGTCGCTGAGGTCGTCGGGGACCGCATGGATCTGGCTCTGGTGGGCGACGAGCTCACCGCCCCAGCCACCCCCGGTGGTGGCACAGAAGCCGACCTGGATGCCGTCCTCCACGGGGCCACCGATGAGGTAGCCGTAGTCGTCGCCATCGCCCGGCGCCGCGCCCGGGAAGGGAGGTGCCTCGCCCCGGGCCTCGGCCCCGAGGACCGGTTCGAGTGCCACCCGACTGCCGTCGGCGAGATCGCCGACCACCTCGTGGCCGGGCACGAACGGGAACGACACGAGAGGCTCGAAGTAGCGGCTCGACCGGCCCTCGACCGTAGCCAGGTCACTACCGCAGATACCGGTGAGGCGGGGCGTCACCGTACGCCAGTCGGGCCCGGGGAGCTCGGGCGGATCGACGTCAGCCAGCCGCAGGGGGCCCACGCCGGCCCCGCTGCCGGGCAGGATCCGCGAGGCCACTGCGGCGGCCGCGTAGCGGAGCTCCTTGCGTTCGAACAGAAGGGCGCGCATCGGCGCTGACGCTACCGGCTCCCGACCGGGTGCGGCCATCTTGGTCCGGGGCGGGGATCGCCCAGCGGTGGGGCGGCCCGCCGTAGCCTTGGGCCATGGCCCGAGCACGTCGGTGCGCTTGGTGTGGGCGGGTGTTGGTACCCACCGCCGGTCCCGGCCGGCCGCGTCGCTTCTGTCGCCAGGGCTGTCGTCAGTCGAGCTACCTGGCCCGGCGCATGGCCGCGGCCAGTGGGCTCGACGGGCAGACCACCATCGTGGCGGCGGCGGTCTGGGAGGAGTTGCTCGACCGTCGATTCGAGCTGGAGCTGGCCCTGGGCGATGTCGAACGGGCCGATGGGGGAGCGGGGCCCGACTGCGAGTCGCAGCTGGCCTGGTTGCTCGAGCACGTCGAGCGTCTGGTCGCGGTCGATCTCGGCCGTTCCACCGCCCCGCCCCGCTGAGGTCCGCCCGCCCCGGTCGTGGATGCGGCTCCCTGCCCGCGTGCCACCGGCGCGCGGGCGGTCGTCGGCGTCACGCCACCCGTTCGGGGCGGGGGTCGCGGGCTCGGGCGACGTGGAGGACCGCGCCCCAGTGGCGATGGAGCAGACCGTCGGGCCGCTCGGCCAGTCGATCGCGGATGGCGCCGAACAGTCGCTCCTGTTGCCACGGGGCCATGGTGATGTGGCCCGAGAACGTCCGGAGGAGGTCGATGTAGGACTCGGCGTCGTGTTCGGTGCGCCAGTCGTGATGCTCGATGGCCGCCACGGTGAACAGCCCGCTGGCCTCGACCGCGTCATGCTCGTCGGCCAGCTCTCCTGGAGCGGGGAACGCGGCATCGGGCGGGAGCCCCTCGCCGATGTCGTCGTACACCTCCTGGAGATCGCGGAAGATCGGGTCGCCACCGTCGGGCAACACGTGCGTGGCCGACCAGAAGGCGAGGTGGCCGCCTGGTCGCAGGTGCCGGTGCGCCCGCGTGAAGGCCACGTCGGGGTCCAGCCAGTGCCAGGAGGTGGCCGCGACGACGGCGTCGAACGAGCCCCACCGCGGCGGTTCCCACGTCTCGAAAGAACCCTCGACGATGTGCACGACGGGCCAGTCGGTCAGGTTGCGGCGGGCCGCCTCGACCAGGCGAGGGCCCGGCTCGATGGCGGTGATCCGGTGTCCACGTGCCGCCAGTTGCTCGGTGGCCACGCCGGTGGCCGGGCCGATCTCGAGGATGTCGAGCACACCGGTTCGGCCGATGCGCTCGAACAGGGTTTCGAACAGCGCGTCCGGATAGCGCGGCCGTGCCTGGTGGTAGCGATCGGCCGCGAGATCGAACACGGTGGGTTCGGGACGGTCATCCACCGCCCGAGTCTGGTCCGCCGGCCATCTTTTGACACCTGTCGGGAGCCCGACTCCACTGGAGCCGCTGCGCACGCCGAGAGGGAGAACGAGATGAACGACACTTGGGGATTCGAGACCCGTCAGGTCCATGCCGGCTGGGAGCCCGATCCGGCCACCGGCGCCCGGGCTCTGCCGATCTATCAGACCACGGCCTTCTCGTTCCGGGACTCGGCTCACGGCGCGGCGCTCTTCGCTCTCGAGGAGCTGGGCAACATCTATACGCGCATCATGAATCCCACCCAGCAAGCCTTCGAGCTACGGGTGGCGGCGCTCGAGGGAGCCCCCGACAGCGTGCCGCCGGGGTTGCCGGCCGCCCTCGCCTTGGGCTCGGGTCAGCAGGCCGAGACGGTGACCATGCTCACCCTGTGCGAGGCCGGCGATCACATCGTCACGTCCAGTTCGCTCTATGGAGGCACGTACAACCTCTTCCACTACACCCTGCCCAAGCTCGGCATCAATGTCGACTTCGTGTCCGATCCCGACGACATGGCCGAGTGGGAGTCGAAGATCAATGATCACACCAAGGTGTTGTACGGCGAGAGCATCGGCAACCCCAAGAACGACGTGTTCGCCTTCGAGGAGGTGGCCGCCCTCGGGGCCAAGTACGGCATCCCCCTGGTGATCGACAACACG
>JAOUEE010000076.1 GCA_029858875.1 Acidimicrobiia bacterium | reverse complement strand
CGGATGAGCCGGTTGGAGGTTCCCACGTCGATGGCCGTGGCCGCGATGATCACGCCCACCGAGTCGGTGTCACGCACCACCTCGACGGTCCGCTCCGGATCGCCGAGCAGCTCGGCCTCGGTGTGTCCGCTGTCGGGGTCGAGGTAGTCCTCGACGAAGCCGGCGACCCGATAGCCGTGGCTCAGATCCGAATCGAGCATCTCCCGGACGAGATGGCCCTCGTCGTTGCGGCCCACGATGACCACCCGGCGCAGCATGCGTCCCTGCTGGCGCGACCGGGCGAACATCACCCGGGCGAAGATCCGCTCGACGCCCACCAGGAAGATCACCGAGGGAAAGGCGATGATGTACCAGGTCCGAGCCAGCTCGGACTTGGTCATGATGCTCAGCACGGCGATTCCCACCAGCGCGGCGGCGACCGCCTTGATGATGCGCCAGCCCTCGTCCACGCCGCGACTGATGAACCGAGCCTTGTACAACGATTGGTTCGTGAACAGGACCGGCCAGATGGGCAGGCTGACATACAGCAACAGGAAATAGCGCACGCCCGAAACCGGGTCGGTGGGGTTGATGGCGCTGTGGAGGGCGATGGAAGCCAGCAGGCCCAGGCTCACCGCCAACAGATCACCGAGGAACAGCGCCGTCTTGCGGGGATTGAGCAGGGCGGCGCTGCGCCGTTCGCCGGCGAACACATCGGCCCGCGGGTACAACGACACCCCGTCGGGCAGCGGGAACTCGATCGGATGGGGTGGCGCGGCGGCGATGTCTGCCGCCGATTCGTCCGCAGTTGCTGTCATTTCGGGGGTCACCGCCTTGGAACCGGCACACGTACCCCATGACGATCGGCGAAAGCCGGTCGACATTGAGTCGGTGTCGCGCACGGGGAGTGGTGCGCGACCTCCATGTTTTCACGGTTCGTAGCGGAGAAACACCCGGTCAGGTGACAGTTGGATGACGTTTTCTCACGGATGGTGGTCAGAACGTCGGTTGGTCGAAGCTGGGGACCCCCGGTTCCCACCCGGTCAGCAGCTCCTCGCTGCGGTCGGTCAGCGCGTCGGTTGTCCATCGTCCGGCATCGTTGCGGATCTCGGCGATGGCCGTGTAGCGGCGCATGCGTACCACCACGTTGCTGCCCACGATGAAGCACTGACCGTTCACGTGGGCCGCCTCGTCGCTGGCCAGCCAGACGACGAACGGTGAGGCGTTGCCCGGGTGGAAACGGTCGAACTCGTCGGGATTCTCGGGTGCGGCCGCCCAGCCGGCATCGGCCGTGATGCCGGTGCGAGCCCGTGGGGCGATGACGTTCACCGTGGTGTGGTACTTCTGCAGCTCTCGGGCGAGGACCAGGGTCATCGTCAGGATGCCGCCCTTGGCCGAGGCGTAGTTGCCCTGGCCCGCCCCGCCGAAGATGCCCGACTCGCTGGCCGTGTTGATGATGCGACGGGGGCGATCGGAGCCGGCCTTGGCCTGGTTGCGCCAGTAGGCACCGGCGTGGTGGGACGGGGCGAAGTGGCCCTTGAGGTGTACCTCGACGACCTGGTCGAACTGCTCCTCGGTCATGGAGAAGCTCATCGCGTCGCGGGTGAAGCCGGCGTTGTTGACCAGGATGTCGAGGTCGCCATGTCGGTCGATGGCGTGCTGCACCATCTCGCCCGACCGGGTCCAGTCCGACACGCTGCCCGCGCACACCGATCCCTTCCCTCCAGCGGACTCGATCTCGGTCAGCGTCGCGGCGGCCCGGTCCTCGTCGAGGTCGTTGACCACCAAGGTGGCACCATCGGCGGCCAGGGCCAGGGCGTGTTCGCGCCCGAGCCCCGATCCGGCGCCGGTGACGATTGCCACTCGTCCTGAGAGCAGAGCCATGAAGTCCTCCAGAGATCGACCGGCGCCGATGATAGGAGCTGGCGCTCAGTCCACCGGAATCCAGGCCAGGCACAGCTCGCTGATCGTGATGTCGTTCTTCTCGAGCCCCACTTCGAGGGTCTCGATGGCCGCCGCCTTGTCGTCCCACACATCGGCGATCTCCGACAGGGTGTCGGTGAGCTCGTCCTCGAGGGCCTCCAATTCGTCGGCCTTCTCGTCGAGTCGGTGGGCCGCGGACTCGAGGCGTTCCTCGGCGTTGCGGGTGGTGCGGCGCTTCGAGCTGGCCCGCCGCACGCCACCGAGGATGCCGCTCGTGCTCTTCCGGCCGCTCAGCAGGCCGCCGAGGACCGTGCTGGCCACGTCACCGATCACCGACAGCTTCTCGTCGCCCTTGCGTGACTTGGTGTCCTCGTCGAGCTCGCGCATCCGATCCTCGGCCTTTCGGATCGCCTCGTGCACCCGGTCCATCTTGGTGGTGAGCGATTCCCGCAGCTTGGCCGCCTCGGCGTCGGCGCCCTGATCGGCCGCCTCCCGGCAGCGGGCCTCGAACTCGTCGCGGGTCTCATCCGGTCGGGAGACCAGTTTCAGCCCGGGGTTGTGGAGCAGGGCCAGGGCCTCGTTGCGGTACAGGTGGTCCCGCAGCGTCGCCCCGGCGTCCTTGAAGTAGGTCTTGGTGTGGATCTTGGCCGAGGGCAGCGCGTAGGCCGCCCCGTCCGGGGCTGCGCCCCGCAGGTCGCGGTCGTCGTAGTCGACGCTCCGTGCGTCCTCGGGCCGCAGTGCATCGGTCAGCGGATACCAGACGGCCTCGAACTCGGTCTGATGGCGGATGTCGCCCTTGGTCTCGTCGAAGAGCAGGTTGACCCGGGCCACGACGGCCGGCTCGAGACGGCGTCCGGTGGCGCTCGCTCCCAGCTCGGCGGCCCACGGTGCTGCCGGATCGACGACGTGCACCGGTGTGCCTTCGGCCACCTCGGGCATCAGGGCGCTCTCGTCGTCGGCCAGGGGGGCGACGGCATCGGCCGGGTCCGCCGGTGTGGGGATGACGGGCTGGCCGGAGGCCGATTCGGTGGCGGCCGGAACCGGTGGCGCGACGGCCGCATCCGAAGCCGGAGAAGGCCGGTCGGCCATGAGGTCGGCGATCTGGTCGCGAGTGAGGGGACCCGCCAGATACGACATGGCCCAGCGGGTGGTGAACACCGTCGGAGCCGACGCGGTGGTGGACTGGAGTAGGAACTCGCGCTTGTCCAGTCCTGAGATGGTGTCGTCGATGTGCCCGACATCCACATCGCCGGCCGCCGACGTCATGCCCTCGAGCAGGCGGGCCTTGTCCCGCTCGGTCTGGAGTCGACCGATCATCCAGGTGCCGGCGTTGGCGATCGCCTTGTAGTCCATGTCCACCGGATTCTGGGTGGACAGCACCAGACCCACGCCGAAGGCCCGAGCCTGCTTCAAGATGGTGAGTATGGGCTTCTTCGACGGCGGTGTCGCCGTGGGGGGTACGAAACCGAACACCTCGTCCATGTACACCAGTGCCCGCAGATCGGGGGAGCCCGACTGAGCCCGCATCCACGTGATCAGCTTGGACAGGACCAGGGTGACGACGAACTGACGCTCCTCATCGGAGAGGTGAGCCAGGGAGATGATGCTGGCCTTCGGCCCGGCGTCGGTGTCGAGCATGGCGCCGATGTCGAGAGGAGCCCCCTGGACCCAGCCGGCGAACGACGGCGACGCGATCAGCCCGTTGAGCTTGAGGGCCAGCTGGGTGCGGTCCTTGGCGGGGAAGAACGAGTCCAGGTCGAGCACCCCGAGCTTGCGCAGGGGCGGCTGTTGCACCTGACCGATCAGGGTGGCCAGATCCAGGTCGGTGGCCGCTGCCCACGAGTGGTCGATCAGGTTCGACAACAGGATGTGCTCGCGGGAGCTGAGGGGATCGGCGTCCACATCGATCAGGCCCAGCAGCGAGGAGACGAAGCCTTCGATCTCGTCGTTGCGGGTCTCGTCGTCGGTGCCGGCGGGTGGGGCGGCCAGGTCGCCGACGATGTTGATGGGCACCCCCGACGTCGAGCCCGGGGTGTAGATGGTGAAGTCGGCCGTGTCCCGTAGCGCCCGGAGACGATCGGCCCCGATGCCCCAACCTTCGAGGCCCTTGCGCCAGACGTCGGCGGTGGCGCCGGCATGGTCGTCGGCACTGATGCCCTCTCGGTCGGCCTCGCCCTCGTTGATCCAGGGACGGAACTCGGCAGCGTTCAGGGCGGGGAAGGTCAACAGGAGGTTGCCCATGTCGCCCTTGGGATCGAGGATGAGCGTCGGAATCCCCTGCAGCAGGGCCTCCTCCAGCATGACCACCGCGAGTCCGGTCTTGCCCGAGCCGGTCATGCCGACGATCACCCCGTGGGTGGTCAGGTCCGAAGCCTCGAGCATGACCGGATCGTTGGCCCGCTCGTGCGACGCCGGATCTATCCGGTCGCCGAGAAAGAGGTGACCACCGGGGACATCGACCATGCCTATCCTCCTGTTGTACGGACTCCCGGGGAGCATAGGAGCTGTCCTCGGGGACGCTCGGCGTCGGTCCGGCGTCGCGACTCTCGTGCGGCCACAGGCGTCAGGCCCTAGGGTGGCGCCGCCTCACCGCCGAACCGGTGGTGAGAATCGTGCGCATTCCCGCCACGTCAATCAACAGAAAGTAGGACGGCAATGGGATTCCTCGACCGTTTCCGCAAGAACAAGATGGTGGACAAGGCGTTGGACGCGGCCAGCGGTGCCGGCGACAAGGTCGCCTCCGGCGTCGACAAGGCCACCGACTTCGTCGACGAGAAGACCGGCGGCAAGTTCACCGAGCACCTCGACAAGGTGGACGACGCGGCCGAGAAGCTCGGCGACGAAGTCGACGAGCAGGCTCCCGACGAGGCCGGCGACCAGACGCCGTGACTCCGCTACCGGTGGCGGGCGCAACGCCCGCTGCCGGTTGAGGCCGTGCCCGGTGTTCAGCTCAGCCGCTGGACGACCATGGCCATGCCCTGGCCGCCGCCCACACACATCGACTCGACGCCCCACTCCTTGTCGCTGTCCTCGAGGCCGTTGAGGAGCGTGGTCATGATGCGGGCGCCGGTCATGCCGAAGGGGTGCCCCAGCGCGATGGCGCCGCCATTGACGTTGAGCTTGTCGAGGGGGATGCCCAGCTCATCGGCCGAGCCCAGTACCTGCACGGCGAAGGCTTCGTTGATCTCGAACAGATCGATGTCGTCGACCCCCATGCCGGCTCGCCCCAGCGCCTGGGTGATGGCGCCGATGGGGCCCAGACCCATGATCTCGGGGTGCAGGGCCGAGACGCCGCTGGCCACGATGCGGGCCAGCGGAGTGAGACCCAGCTCGGCGGCCTTGGTGTCGCTCATCACCACGACGGCGGCGGCGCCGTCGTTCAGTGGGCAGGCGTTGCCGGCGGTGACGGTGCCGTCGGGGCGGAACACCGGTTTCAGCTGCGAGACCTTCTCCAGAGTGGTGCCGGCCCGGATGCCGTCGTCGGTGCTCACGACCGTACCGTCGGGCAGGGTGTACGGCGTCATCTCGCGCTCGAAGAACCCCCGATTGAGCGCATCCTCGGCGCGGTTCTGGGACAGCACGCCGAACTCGTCCTGGCGCTCGCGGCTGATGCCGGTGAGCTGGACGACGTTCTCGGCGGTCTGACCCATGGCGATGTAGATGTCGGGGAGGCCCTCGGGTGGCGCCCAGTCTTCGGCCCCACCTTCGGAGCGGGCCGCGGTGCGCCCCTCGGCGTCGGCGAACGACGCGTTGTGCGGGCCCGTGTCGGCCGCGCCGTTGAGGTAGCGGCTCACCGTCTCGACCCCGCCGGCGACGAAGCAGTCACCCTCGCCGGCCTTCACCGCGTGCGCCGCCATGCGGATGGTCTGCAGCGATGAGGAGCAGTAGCGGTTGACGGTGACACCCGGAGCGTCGATGCCGGCCAACAGCGCCGACACCCGGGCCACGTTGTAGCCGGCCTCGCCGCCCGGTTGACCACAGCCCCAGATGACGTCTTCGATCAGGGCGCCGTCGATACCGGCCTTCCCGACCACATCAGTGATCGTGGCCGCCGACAGGTCATCGGGGCGCGCCTCGGTGAGGGACCCCTTGTTGGCTCGCCCGATGGGCGTGCGGGACGTGGCGACGATGACTGGTTCGGCCATGAGTGCTCCTGAAGCGAGACGGACGGAACCCGTTTCTATCGGGAACCGACCGTGAAGGGTACCCGACCGAACGGATGGGCCAGTCCGGAGGAGTCCGGGCTCAGGTCAGCGCCGGTGTCCGGGTGTCGCGCCCCGAGCGCAACAAGGTGCCGGGGCGGGCCGACGTGAAGGCACCGTCGACGACGATCTCCTGGCCGTTGACGAGCACTCGGTCGATCCCGTCGGCCTCGCCGTAGATCCGACCGGCCCCCCCTGGAAGGTCGAAGCGGGTGCGCAAGGGCTTGGGAGCAACGGTCTGGGGGTCGAACACCACCACGTCGGCGAACGCGCCCTCACGGAGCTCGCCGCGGTCGATCAGCCCGTAGAGCGACGCCGGCACCTGGGTGATCAGCTGCACCGCCTCCTCGAGCGACACCACGCCGAACTCGCGGACCGCCTTGGCCAGCACATGCGTGCTGTAGTTGAACGTGCCGAGGAGGTCGAGGTGGGCGCCGGCGTCCGAGGCGCCTATCACGGCGCGACCGTCGCGCCAGACCGCGGCACGCGCTTCCCAGTCGGTTCGATCCTCGGCTCGCTCGGGCAGGGCGAAGGCCGTCCGCAGATCGTCGGCCAGGGCGATGTCGACGAGCGTGTCGAAGGGCTCCTTGCCCAGCTCCTCGGCGATCTCACCGACGGTTCGGCCCTCGTAGGGCCTGGTCTCGTCGCTGAAGCACTCGGTGATGACCTTGGAGGACCAGTGGGCGATGCCCCGCAGGGGGTGGTCGGTCTGGGCGCCCGCGTCGAGGGCGGCCCGGGCGTCGGGGTCGGCGAGCAAGGACATCTTCTGGTCGAGGGGAAGCGCCATGGCGTCCTCCCACCCGGGCAGGGCGTCGAGCACGAAGCCGGTGAGGAACGACAGGCGTAGCCCCATCGCCATCGGGATGGTCAACCCCACGACCTTGCCGCCACGCTCGGCGGCCCGATTGCCTCCCTCGAGCTGGTGCCACGCGTCATCGAGGCTCTTGGCCGTGACGTTCAGCAGGTTCCAGTTGAGTGGGCGCTGGGCCGCCACCGACATGTCGGCCATGAGGTCGAAGGCGGTGTCGTCGAAGGGGCCGACCATGGGGAGAAACTCGAGGGACGTTCCCGGGAACTCGCTCACCACCTCACACAGAGCGATGATCTCGGCCGGGTCGGCGTGGCGACTGGGCACCATGTTGCCGTCGGCGTCGTTGTGGGTGCGGGACCAGGTCGACGAGAAGCCGAGGCCGCCGGCAGCGAGCGATTCGCGCAGCAGCGATCGCATGGCGTCGAGCTGCTCGGGGCTGGCCGGCCCGGCGGTGGCGTCGGCGCCCATGACGACCCGACGGATCGCCGAATGGCCCACCTTGAACCCGGCATTGACCGACAAGGTGCCGTCGAAGCGGTCGAGGTACTCGCCGAAGCTGGTCCAGTCCCAGGGAACACCCTGCTGCAGCGACTCGAGCGGCATGCCCTCGACCCGGGCGAGCATCCGCATCAGGTAGTCGCCATCGGCCGGTTCGGAGCTGAGCGGCGCGATGGTGAAGCCGCAGTTGCCGCCGATGACCGTGGTGACGCCGTGGAGGGGGGAGGGGCTGAGGGTGGTGTCCCAGAACACCTGCGCGTCGTAGTGCGTGTGCACGTCGACGAATCCGGGGGCCACCACCAGACCAGCGGCGTCGATCACCCGGGCATCGCCCACATCGGGGAGGGAACCGACCGTCTCGATGCGCTGACCGCGGATCCCCACGTCGGCCACCTTTGCCGGACCGCCGGTGCCGTCCACCACGGATCCGCCTCGAATCACCACGTCGTACATCGGTTACCCCCGGGTCGGTTCGCCTTGTGATCGTAGGGTCGTCGGTGCTGGTCGTCGATTCTCGGATGGTCAGAGCAGCTCGGCTGCCCAGCGACGCAGGCCGACGGGTTCGACGATGGTGATCCGCATGCGGCCGGTGTCGATCACGCCGGCGTTGCGCAGCTCACGCAGGCCGCCCACCGCGCCCTCCCGGGACAGACCGGCCCACTGGGCCAGTTCTTCCTGGGTGATGGGAAGCTGGATCACGATGGGCGGGTCGCTGTCGGGTTGGAGCATCTCGACCAGCTCCACCAACCGCGCCGCCACGCGCGCGGCCGCGGTCCCGGCCGCCGCCTCGAGCAGCTGCTCGGTGAGCGTGCGGGTTCGCGCCGCAGCCCGCATGAGCAGGTCGCGGGCCAAGTCGGAGTGGCGGTCGATCTGGTCGACGAAGTCGGCCCGGGTGATGGTCAACAGCTCGGTGTCGAGCACCGCCGCCGCGGTGGCCGAGCGGGGGCTGTTGTCGAAGGCACCCAGCTCGCCCATGTATCCGCCGGGGCCGACGAGGGTGAGCAGCACGCGGCGGCCGCTGACGAGATTGCGCTCGACGCGGAGGAGGCCGGTCTGGACGACGTGGACCGCGTCGGCTCGGTCGCCTTCGTGGAACAGGTAGCCGCCCGCCTCGATCTTGTGGAGCCGGCCGACGGTGGCCATCGCCTCCTGGGTCGCCGGGGACAATCGCTCGAACGCGTGCGGAACCACCCGACCACCGTAGTTCGGCTGCTAGAACCCGGGGATGGTTGACACCGTCCGGGCTCGGTCTGCCATGGTCTGTTCGGTGGACGAACGGGCCACCGACATCGGGTTGGCCGTGCTGTCGTCCGGTGGCAACGCGGTGGACGCCGCCGTCGCCGCCAATGCCGTGTTGACGGTGACGGCGCAGCACATGTGCGGGCTGGGCGGTGACCTGTTCGCCCTGGTGCACGCAGGCAGTGGGCCGCCAGCGGTCCTCAACGCATCGGGCCGGGCCGGTTCGGGCGCGTCGGCGTCGGCCGTACGATCCGAAGGCCGCCAGGAGATCCCTCACCGCGGTCACCTGGCTGCGGTCACCGTGCCCGGCTGCGTGGACGGGTGGTCGGCGCTGCACCACCGTTACGGCACCACCCCGCTGGCGGAGCTGCTCGGCCCGGCGATCGAACTGGCCGCCGACGGATTCGAACCGACGCCCCTCCTGGTCGCCGCCAGTGGTTTGCTCGACGACGTCGTCGGTCCCCACGACTTCGAGGACCTGGTGGCCGGTCGGACGGTGATCCGCACCGGCATCGCCCGCACGCTCGAGGCGATCGCCGGCGGCGGGCGCGGGGGCTTCTACCGCGGCGAGTTCGGCTCGGCGCTGCTGGAGCTGGGCGGGGGTCAGTTCGACATCGGGGATCTGGATCGTTCGCAGGCCGAGTGGGTCGACCCGCTCGGGGCCCGGCTCCGCGGACGCGATGTCTGGACCGTGCCCCCCAACTCGCAGGGTTATCTGTGCCTGGCCGGGTCGTTGATCGCCGACACGATCGGGTGGCCCCGCGATCCCGACTCGCCAGCGTGGGCCCACCTCGGCATCGAGGCGGCTCGGGCCGCCGGCTTCGACCGACCTGACGTGCTCCACGACGGCGCCGATGGCGCCACTCTGCTCGGCCCCGACCGGCTGGCCGCGCGGGCGGCGGCCATCGATCCCGACCGGGCGGCCGACTGGGGCGGCACCTACGGCGACGGCGGCACGATGTATCTGTGCACGGCCGATGGCTCGGGCATGGCCGTGTCGCTCATCCAGTCCAACGCCCGGGACTTCGGTGCCCACATGACGGTGGGGGACACCGGCGTGTTCCTGCACAACCGGGGCATCGGCTTCTCGCTCGAGGACGGTCATCCGGCGGAGCTGGCGCCCGGGCGGCGTCCACCCCACACCCTTTCGCCGGTGCTGGTGACCCACCCAGATGGTTCGTTGGTGGCCGTGCTGGGCACGATGGGTGGCGACGCCCAACCCCAGATCGTGCAACAGCTGTTGACCCGGATGCTGGTCCACGGGCAGGAGCCCGGCGACATCATCGGTGCTCCCCGTTGGTTGCTGGCCAGCGCCGATCCTCGCAGCGGCTTCGACACGTGGAGCAACCAGGGTCGGGTGCGAGTGTGGCTGGAGTCGGCGGTGCCGGACTCGTGGCGCGCCGAACTCGAACGGCGGGGCCACACGGTCGAGCAACTCGACCATCCGGCGGCCTTCGGCCACGCCCATCTCATCATGCGCACGCCCGACGGGTGGGCGGGGGCCGCCGATCCTCGCGCCGTGTCGGGCGCCGTCCGAGGGCACTAGACGATCCACACGGCCGGCGCGTGGTGCACCACGAGCCGAAAGTCCCATATCGTGGCGGTTCGTTCGCCACCGCAGAGGATCACCGTGTCAGGCATCGACGTCGATAGGGAATGGAAGCTGTACATCAACGGTGAGTGGGTCGCCACCGATGCGACCTACGACATCGTCGACCCGAACACCACCAAGGTGGTGGGCCGGGCTCCCGAGGCCACGACCGCCCAGGCCCTCGACGCGGCGGCCGCGGCCAAGGCCGCGCTCCCGGCCTGGCGGGCACTTTCCCAACGCGAGCGAGCCGGCCACCTGTCACGACTGGCCGACGTCCTCGCCGAGCGCACCCCCGACTGGGTCGACCTGGTCCAGGCCGAGACGGGAGCCACCCTGAAGATCGCCCGCACCATGCAGGTCTCGGGGGCCACGGTCGATCGCTTCCGCTGGCACGCCAAGGAGTTCGACATCGACGAGGCGGTGCCGCCGTTCACCACCGCGGCCACCGGCCTCGGGCCGGCCGGGCTGGTGGGCGCCATGGTGCATCGCCAGCCGGTGGGTGTGGTGGCGTGCATCACCCCCTACAACTTCCCCCTCACCAATGTGGCCGGCAAGCTGGCTCCGGCCTTGATCATGGGCAACACCTGCGTGATCAAACCGGCCCCCCAGGACCCACTGGGGATCCTGTTGCTGGCCGAAGCGGTGCACGACGCCGGCTTCCCTCCAGGGGTGGTGAACGTGGTCACCGGCTCCGGTCCCGAGGCGCCGGCGGCGCTGGTCGACACCCCCGATGTCAACATGATCTCCTTCACCGGGTCCACCCAGATCGGTGCCAAGATCTACGAGAACTCGGGCAAGACCATGAAGCGCCTGCTCATGGAGCTGGGCGGCAAGGGCGCCATGATCATCACCGACGACGCCGACGTCGGGTCCGCCTCGCAGGCCATCGCGTCGGTGTGGGGATTCCACAGCGGACAGATCTGCACCGCCCCCACACGGGTGATCTGCCATCGCTCGTTGTATGACCAGACGGTCGAGTCGCTGAAGGCCATCTCCGGCTTCATGAAGGTGGGCGACGCGCGGGCCGACGACACCCTGGTCGGCCCCGTGATCACCGAAGTGCACCGAGACCGGGTGGAGCAGTTCATCCAGGGTGGGATCGACGAGGGAGCCACCCTGGTGGTCGGTGGTGAGCGTCCGGACCTGCCGGGTTACTTCGTCGCCCCCACGCTGTTGGCCGACTGCCGGTCCGACATGCACGTCGTGCAGGAGGAAGTGTTCGGTCCCGTGGTGGTGGTGGTGCCCCACGATGACGATGACGAGGCCATTGCCCTGGCCAACGACTCGGCCTACGGCCTGTTCAGCTACGTGTACTCCGGCGACACCGCCCGGGCCTACCGCATCGCCCAACAGATCGAGTCGGGCAATGTCGCCCTCAACTCGGTGCAGCCGCACATGGAGGCGCCATTCGGTGGCTTCAAGATGTCGGGGGTGGGCCGAGACCGCGGCCGTTGGGGCCTCGAGGCCTACACCGAGGTGCAGGCCATCTCCTGGCTCAGCTGAGCGCCGGCCGTTCGGTCTGCGGGTCGAAGGCCCGTTGATCGCGGGCGTATCGGTCACTGACAGTTTCTGACGATGCGTCAGCTATCTGTTGGAAACGCCCAGGTCACACCGCATATCTGTTCTGGAGATGGGCCGTTCTGAAACATTCATTGGCCTTTTGGCCCATAGGGTGGGAAGACTATGGGGCACTTCGCGCAAGGCAGCCCGCGAGCGGCGCCTCAGCCTGTCCCCCCGGAAGGTACCCCCCCCACATGATCGATGTCGCGCCCGCCCCGGAACTGACGAATCCGATCGATTGGATGGACACGGCGACCTGCAAGGGCAAGAGCGACCTGTTCTTCGCTCCCTTCGCCGAACGTCCCGAGGCGCGAGTTCGACGTGAAGCCAAGGCTCGCACGATCTGTCACACCTGCCCGGTGATGATGAAGTGCCGGACCCACGCCCGCGAGACCCGCGAGCTGGGCTTCTGGGGCGGTGAATCCGAGGGCGAGCGGGCGGCGGCCGGCTTCCCCCCGACCACCCCCATCATCGGCCGGCGCCAGGTGGCCGCCCAGCGGGCCGCCCGGGCCCTCGAGGCTTCCTGACCCATCGCTGATCCGCCCGGTCGCTCAGGCGGGGTCGAGCGTCTCCTGGAGCCACCGGACCAGGTGGTCGAAGAGCAGCACATCATCGTCGGCGGTGGTGGTCATGAGATCGACGCCGTGACCTGCGCCCTCGACCGGGTGCAGCTCGTAGGCCAGGCCGGCCGCGTCGGCGGCGGCCACGAGGTCTTCGGTGAACTGGTACGAGACGATGTTGTCGGCCGTGCCGTGGACGATGAAGACCGGGGGCTCGTCTCCGGTGACCACGTCGGACGGGTTGGCCAGCGTGAATCCGCCCCACAGGTCGACCACCGCGGCCAGCGGCGGTCGCTCGAAGTCGAAGTCATCGGCCGTGTAGGCGACGTGATTGGCCGTGATGGCTCCGGCCGACCCCCCGCTCACCACCACCCGATCGAGGTCCAGATCCAACTCGTCGGACTGGGCCACCAGCCATTCGATGCCCAGCAACGAGTCCTCCACGGCCGTGGCGATGGCCCGACCCAGGCCGCTGCCCTCGGCCCCGCCCACTGCGTCGTAGATGGCTCCCACCCGCTCTGACGGGATGGGATCCTCGCTCTGGACGCGGTACTCGAGCGTCACCGCCACCAGGCCCCGTTCGGCCAGGGCGGTGAGCAGCGCATCGCAGCACGCGTGATCGGCCTGCTGGAATCCCCCTCCCGGGATGTACACGATCACCGGGTGCGGTCCGGGCGCATCGACGGGCACGAACAGGTTGGCCATGAGCTGCTTCTCGCCTTCCCGGAGTGCGCCCGTGCCGAAGACCAGGTCGCGGGTGACGTCGACCTCGTAGGTCGGGCCGGTGGTGATCCCGGTGGGCGGCGTGGCGGTGGTGGGCTCCGCCGTGGTCTCGGGAACGGTGGCGTCGGGAACGCTGGTATCGGGAACCGTGGTGCCGGGCGCGGCGGTCGGGGTCGCCCCGGTCGTCGTCGTGGCTGGCCCCGTCGTGGCCACGCCGGCCTCGCCGCCTGTGGCGGAGGAGCCGTCGCTACCGCAACCCGCCGCCAGCAGGATCAGTCCTGCGGCCGTTGCCCACGATCGTCGTCTCATGATCCTCCCCGGGACGCGCACACCCACGGTACGGGGTCCCGGGGCCCGCGCGCGACCGGATTCGAAGAGCGGAATCGGCGTCGCCACGTCGGAGCGTCGA
>JAOUEE010000394.1 GCA_029858875.1 Acidimicrobiia bacterium | reverse complement strand
GTTCAGTCCAACCACGCCCGCCAGGCCGCAGCCGCCTGCGCCGCGGTCGGGCTGGCGTGCGACCTGGTGTTGACCGAGGCGGTCGATCGGCCGACGGTGCCCTACCGGCAATCGGGCAACCGGCTGCTCGATGACGTGCTCGGCGCAACCGTGCACGTGGTGGCCGACTCCGAAGCCGCGGTGATCAAGGCGGGCGAGCTGGCCGATGCCGACCCGGGTCGGTACTTCATCGATCCTGGTGGGTCGTCGCCCGTGGGCACGCTGGGGTACGTCGCCATGGTGGGGGAGATGGCCGGACAGTTGCGCGAGCTGGGCGTGTCACCGACCCGCATCGTGACCGCCGCCTCCACCGGCGGTACCGCCGCCGGCCTGATGCTGGGTTCGGCGGTCAACGGGATCGACGTGGAGGTACTGGCGGCCGCCGTGTACGACACGGCCGAAGCCACCCGGGCGGCCATCGACGACCTGATCGGGCGTACGGCGCTGTTGCTGGATGAGCCGATGGACGGCGCCGCCAGCCTGCGGGTCGACGACTCGTTCCTCGGTGCCGGCTACGGCATCGTCACCCCCGACTCGCAAGCGGCCATCGACGGCCTGGCCCGAACCGAAGGGGTGCTGCTCGACCCGGTGTACACGGCCAAGGCCTTCGCCCTGCTGTTGTCCCAGCTGCAGCAATGGGATCCCGACGGCGACGTGGTGTTCGTCCACACCGGCGGCCAGCCCGGCCTGTTCGCCTACGCCGACGAGTTCTGAGCTGGACGCACATCTGCGGGCGTGAACGCATCGTCAGTACGGTGCCGCACGTGGGGCCATGTCGGCCGGACGGATCGACGAGGCTGTGGGCCGAGCCGCTTAGGAGCCGCGCGGATAGGGCGACGAAGGAGCCCGATCCGCAAGGCGACCTAAAGATACAGTGCCCTTGTTTCGGCGAGGAACGAGCCGAAACGAAACCGTTTCGGCCATAGCGCGTGCACCTATCCGCTCAGGTCCTTAGAGCGCGGGCAACACCTCGCGCTCGACCAGCTCGAGCATCGGCCGGGCCCGGGCCGGATCGATGCCGGCCAGCAGGGGGCTGAAGCGCAGCTCGCCTTCGTCGCCCAGGGATCGGGCCAGCACGATGGTCTCGTCGGGGGTGAGCACCTGGTACGTGCCCCCCTGGCGCAGGTCGTCCAGGCCGGTGGCGGGGATGAAGGGTCCCGCGGCGCGGCCCCATGCCGCGTGGGTCCACCCGGCGTAGCTGTTGACCTGGTGCAGGATGTGGGGCTCGAGCCAGTCCCAGGTGCGCTCCTTGTCGTCGGTGGTGACCCACAAGAAGATGGGGCCCGACCGTGGTAGGGGACCGGGGTCGGGGTGGCCTTCGTTCTGTCGCTCCTCGCGCCACACCTCCCACAGCACGGGCATCGGTGGTCGGAAGCCGTCGGCCAGCCGGGCCGCCCGGTTGATGGTCTTGCGTACCGATCCGCCCATCAACAGCGGCATCGGGTCCTGCACCGGCCGGGGCGTGACCCGCACGGTGGTGCCGTGGTGCTCGAACGGTTCGCCGGTCCAGGCCTGGCGTAGGAGGGGGACGACCCGTTCCATGTGGTTGCCACGGTCGGCGAAGTCCTTGCCGAACAGGGCGAAGTCGTCGCGCACGTAGCCGGCGGCGATGGCCACGTCGAGCCGCCCGCCCAGACAGTTGTCGGCCACCGCGATGTCCTCGGCCAGTCGGATGGGGTCGTGCAGCGGCGCCACGATGGTGGACACCAGACAGCGGATGCGGGTGGTGACGGCCCCCACCGCACCGGCGATGACGAGCGGGGAGGGGATGTAGCCGTCGGGTGACTGGTGGTGCTCTCCGAAGCCGACCCGCTCGAACCCGTTGGCGTCGGCCCAGGCGATCTGGTCGAGCGCCGCAGCGTAGATGTCGGCGCCGCTCACACCGAAGTGCTGCGGGTGGCGGAGGTCATAGTGGATCGACAGGCGGGGCACGGCCCCATCCTGGCCGATGCTCGTGCGCTCAGCAGTCGATGCCCTCGGCTGCGGCGGTGCTTCGGCCGCCACCGACCCACGAGATCTTGCCGTCGGTCCAGATCACCCCGTCGATGCCAGGGATCTCGCCTGGCAGGTAGCGGCACAGGTCGTCTCCCTGGCACGTTTCGCGGAACCTCGTCATCTCGAGTTGAAACACCTCTGACACGTTTCAATTGGATTCTCCGCGTCGGGGGTTGCGTGTCGTCGGGGGTTCGGGTAGGGTCGAACATACGTTCGCTCAGGGGTTTGTCTGAGCACTTCGCCACCGGCGGGTGGCCTCCTCAACGGCAGGTGTTCGATCGGGTCCTTCCCGGACTTCGTTCGACGGCCATCCAAGGGAGGTCCGTGGTGACGGTGCAGCTGGCGTGCGTGGCCGAGCTCGAAGCCGTGCTGGCGTCTCTGGAGTCGGAGGTGGGGGACGTGGCCGACCCCGGGACACTGGTGGATGCGTTGGTGCCGTTGGAGCGCCGGCTGGCTGCCGTGCGTGGTTCCTTGGCGGCACGAGCGGCCGAGCAGAAGGTGCATCGCCGCCACGGGTACAAGGACGAGGCCGACTGGCTGGCCCGCACCACGGGGGTGTCGAAGCGGGTGGCGAAGGACCAGCTGGACACCCAGAAGCGCCTCGAGGATCTGCCCGTGCTGCGTGATGCGCAGCGGAAGGGGCAGCTTTCCGAGCAGCAGGCGGTGCTGGTGGCTCGCGCCGGCGCGGCCGATCCCTCCCGTCAGCAGCAGTTGCTGGGGGCCGCCAAGCGCGAGGATCTCAAGGGGCTCCGCGCGACCTGCGACCGGGTGATCGCCGGGGCCGATCGCGATGCAGCAGCCGCGCATGCTCGCATCAGGAAGAACCGGTCGCTGCGGTTCTGGCGCCAAGCCGACGGAACCCACTGCCTGACGGCCAAGGGCACCGCTGAGGACATGGCGATCATCAAGTCCCGGATCACCAGACGCGCCGACGTCATCTTCGACACTGCCCGCAAAGCGGGCCGCCGCGAGTCGTTCGAGGCGTACCGGTTCGACGCCCTGGTCGCCCTGGCCAGCGCGGAGGCTGGTGAGGGTGGCGAGCAGGAAGGGGTGATCGCGCCGAAGCGGGATTTGTTGATCCACATCGACCACTCCGCCGCCCGCCGCGGCCATGCGGTGGGAGGCGAGCGGTGCGAGATCGACGGCGTCGGACCCATCCCGGTCGATGTGGCCTTGGACTTCGACGCCGACCCCTTCATCAAAGCCGTCATCCGCGACGGCACCGACATCCGCACCGTCGTCCACTACGGGCGCCACGTACCGGCTGAGCTTCG
>JAOUEE010000075.1 GCA_029858875.1 Acidimicrobiia bacterium | reverse complement strand
TTCGGGGGACCGCACCCCGCGGGGGTTCGGGCGCAGCAGCTGCGCGAGGCCGAGGCGGCCGACGTGGCCGGGGCCATCTCGCAGATCATGGACCGCCGCAGCCGGTGGCTGGTCCACCGGGGGAGACGAGGCGACGCAGCCGGGCCCGAATGGGACCTGCCCAAGCTGTCCGACATCGTCATCCTCATCCCGACGCGCACGTCGTTGGGCGTGCTCCAGGAGGCCCTCGAGCAGGCCCACATCCCGTATCGGGCCGATACCGGGTCGCTGGTGTTCGACTCCCAGGAGGTACGCGACCTGGTGAGCGCGCTGCGGGCCATCGACGATCCGGCCGACGAGATCTCGGTGGTGGCCGCGTTGCGCTCGCCGCTGTACGGGTGCGGCGACGACGACCTCTACCGCTGGCGCCACGACGGCGGCCGGTGGGACTACCGCGAGGCGCCACCCGACGCCGTCGGCCCCGACGACCCGGTGCGCCGAGGTCTCGACGATCTGCTCGAGCGGCACCGGACCCGCTGGTGGGTGGCGCCGGGCCCCCTCGTGCAGTCGCTCATCGACGATCGACGGTCCATGCTCCTGGCGTTGGACCAGTCGCGGCCCCGCGACACCTGGCGGCGACTGCGCTACCTCCTGGACCAGGCCCGGGCCTTCTCCGAGGCCGGCGGCGGAGATCTGCGGTCGTTCCTCGACTGGGTGGCGCTCCAGGGATCCGACGGGGCCCGGAGCCATGAGCCGATCCTGGCCGAGCCCGACGACGACTCGGTGCGGATCATGACCATCCACGCCTCGAAGGGCCTCGAGTTCCCCATCGTCGTGGTCAGCGGCCTCACCACCGCCCATCGTCAACAGGGTGGCCAGGCGGTCCTGTTCGACGGCGAGAAGGCCGAGATCCGCCTGCGGTCCTCGCTCAGCACCGCCAACTTCGATCGGCGGGCCGACCTCGAGGCCGAGATGGACCGGCACGAGAAGACACGCCTGCTGTACGTCGCGTGTACCCGCGCCCGAGATCATCTGCTCATCAGCGCCCATCACAAACCCGGCGCCGACAGCCACGGTGCGTCGGTCTGGTCCTATGCCGAGGCCGAGATGAACGGCTCGTGCCGGGCCTTCGAAGCGCCGATCGTGGCGCCGGGACCGGCGCCATTCGAGCCGACCCTGCCCTCACTGGACGACACGCCGGCAGCCCGGGACCAGTGGCTGCAGGCCCGCGGGCGGGCGCTCGAGCAGGCGTCGCGTCCACGGGTGGTGTCGGCCACCGCCGTGGCCCGCGACCGGGCGGGAAGGCTGCACCTGGAACGCGACGTCGAAGCCGAGCCCGAGCCGGCGCCGCTGCGACGCCGGGGTCGGGCCGGCACGGCCATCGGGCGGGCCGTGCACGCCGTGCTCCAGACCGTCGACTTCGCCCACCCGGACAACCTGTTGGCGCTGGCCGACACGCAGGCCCACATCGAGGCGGTGCCCTGGGCCGCCGCCGACATCGCGGCCACGGTCGAGCAGGCGCTGGCGTCGCCCACGGTGGCCCTGGCCGCGTCGGCCCGGTCATGGAAGGAGCTGTACCTGGCCACCCGGATCGGTGAGCGGGTGCTCGAGGGCTACATCGACCTGCTCGTCGAAACCGACGCCGGGCTCATCGTGGTGGACTACAAGACCGATCTGGTGGCCACCGAGGACGAGATCGACTCGGCCGTGGAGCGCTATCGCTGGCAAGCGGCGGCCTACGCCCTGGCCGCCGGCATCACCACCGACCGCCCGGTGCTCGACTGCGTGTTCGTCTTCTGTCGGCCCGACGGGGCCATCGAGCGCCCCGTCCCCGACCTGTCCCGAGCCGTGGCCGACCTCGAGGCATCCCTCACCGGCACGTAGTTCCCTCACCGGCTGGGTGTGCCACGCGGCCCATGGCTCGGCCCCACATGACCAGCTCGGGAATGGGGTGGGGGAGGGCCGCCCGGCTAGGACGACGGTCGGTGGGCGATGACCAGTGTGTCGAGCGCCTGGCGGGGCCCGTCGTCGGTGACGACGGCTCGGACGGCCACCTCGGCCCGGTCGATGTCGAAGCCGTCCAACTGCTCGACCACCAGGTCGACGTCGGGCAGTACATCCGGGTCTCGAGGACCGCCGTGGCCGTGCACGAGGTTGGACAGGTCGTGGGCCACGAAGAGGAAGGTACCACCCGCGCCGACGGCAGCGGCGGCTGCGGCCACCACCTCCGACTCCTGGCGGCGCGGAAGCTGGAGGTAGGCGATGAGGACGAGGTCGTACGTCGCATCGGCTTTCCAGCCCCGGAGGTCGGCGCATCGACCATCGACCGACACCGCGTTGGCCTCGGCTCGCCGCATGATCTTGTCGACGGCCACCGACGAGAAATCGAGGGCGGTGACCTGCCATCCCAGCTGCGCCAGCCACACGGCGTTGCGGCCCTCGCCGGCGGCCAGATCGAGGGCTCGGCCGGGCGCCAGTTCACCCAGGTGGGCGGCCACGAACTGGTTCGGCTCGGCGCTCCACACCAGCTCCTCGGCGCGGTAGCGGGTGTCCCAGTCGGCAGCCTCCATGGGCGCCAGCGTAGATCCCGTGGCCGGGGCACGGGATCCGGCTCCCCGAGGAGCGGAAATGACCGTCGGCGCAACGGCGCTCGCTCTACGCTCCCGGCCATGAGCAACGAACCCGCCTCCGACCGGGTCCGGGTTCGGCGGCTGGCCGAGCGCGGTTCCTACGACCAGCAGACGGTGCATGCCATCCTCGACGAGGCGCTGGTCGCGCACGTGGGGATCGCCGGCGACCGCGGACCAGTCGTGTTGCCGATGACGTTCGGACGCGCCGCCGACACGCTGTACCTCCACGGTGCGGTCGGGAACGATCTGCTGGTTCAAGCCGACGGCGCCGACGTGTGCGTGACGGTCACCCTGCTCGACGGGCTGGTGATCGCCCGCTCGGCCTTCCACCATTCGATGAACTACCGCAGTGTGGTCGTGCGCGGCCCGGCGCGGCGGGTCGCCGACCCTGACGAGCTGGAGCTGGCTCTGCGTTCCATCACCGACCGCGTCGGGGTGGGCCGCTACGACGACTGTCGCCGGCCCGATCCGTCCGAGATCCGCAAGACCAGGGTCATGGCCGTGCCCCTCACCGAGGTCAGCGCCAAGGTGCGCACTGGTGGGCCGGTCGATGACGAGGCCGACCGGGACCTGGACCATTGGGCCGGGGTGGTGCCGCTGGTGACCAGGCGCGGTCCCGTCGAGCCGGCCGCGGACCTGCCGGCTGGGATTCCGACACCGCCGTACCTGTAGCATCGTCGTCCGTGCACGCCACGGGAGTCGACGTGGAGATCTGGGGGGTCTGTGGCGGCAGCGCGTCCGGGAAATCCACCCTTGTCCAGCAGCTGCACGGCAGGCTGGGCGCGAATCAGGCGGTCACCATCGCCCACGACGCCTACTACCGGGATCTCACCCACCTGAGCTTCGCCGAGCGATGCGCGATCAACTACGACCATCCCGACTCCCTGGAGACCGAGCTGCTCGTCGAGCACCTCCTGCGACTGCGATCGGGTGAGCCGGTGGCCATCCCGGTGTACGACTACGCGATCCACAATCGGGCCGGGCACACCCGCGTGATCGAGCCGCGACCGGTCATCCTCGTCGACGGCATCCTCATCTTCGCCGTCGAGGAACTGCGCGACGTGTTCGACCGCCGGATCTTCCTCGACGTGCCCGATGAGATCCGCCTGGCTCGACGATTGGTGCGCGATGTGGAGGACCGGGGCCGTGACCCGGATGAGGTGCGCCACAACTATGCGTCGGTGGTGTTGCCCATGCATCGCCAGTTCGTAGCTCCGCACCGGGAGACGGCCCACTGGGTGATCGATCACCCCGACGATCGTGACTCCTGGCTCGACGTCTTGACGCAGTCGATCCGGATGTGAACACCGCCTCGCCCGTGGTCGCTTCTCACACCGACCGGGTGGCAAGGAAGGCACCGCCGAGCACCACGACCGTGCCGGCCACAGCCCACGGGGTGAGCACCTCGTCGCGAAAGACCGTGCCCAGGATCACGGCCACGATGGGCATCAGGTAGGTCACGAGCGACGTTCGAATGGGACCGACGCGCCCGGTGAGGGTGGCGGCGGCGACGAAGGCCAGCCCCGTCCCCCCGACGCCGAGCGCGGCGCAGGCACCGAGGGCGGCGGCGTCGAACGCCGAGGACGGAACCCCTGCGAGTCCCCACGGCGTCACGAGCACAGCCGCCACCAGGAGCGCCCGAGCCACGACGGGGACAGATCCGTACCGTTGCTGGAGCGGCCCGGCCAGATTCACGGCGACGCCGTAGGACAGCACGGCCGCCACGACGAGGGCCACGCCGATGGCGGTGCTCCCACCGCTGGACGCGCTGGGCAGCCCGATCAGCACCACGCCGAGGAGACCGACGGCCACACCGGTTGCCTGTCGGGTGCTCATGGCGGCTCCGAACGCGACCACGGAGATGACTGCCGTCGCCACCGGCATGGCGCTGTTCAGCATCCCGGCCAGCGACGAGTCGATCCACTGCTGGGCAATGGGGAAAAGGGTCAGTGGCATCGCCATCCAGGTGACGCCCAACGCCACCAACCGGGGCCAGTCGTCCTGGTCGACCGCCCGGCGGGCCGAGGGAAAGGACCAGACGGCGAGCGTGCCGAACCACACCCTGAGGGCCGTCACCAGACCGGGAGCGAAGTGGTCCAGACCGATGGCGGTGAAGAGGAAGGACGCCCCCCACACCGCACTGGCGAAGACCAGTAGGCCCCAGTCGAGAGTCTGCATGTGATTCGTCTCGACCGGGCGAGCGGCGGTGGCCATCGCCTCGTTCTAGCGGCCCTCCTGCTGAACCGCGACGCCAGTGACGCCGGAGCCGCTACCCGAGCAGGTTCAGGAGCTCGATCTCGATACGGCGATTCTGGGCTCGCCCCTGACGGGTTCCGTTGTCGGCGACCGGTTGGCGTTCGCCCTTCGCGTCGACCTCGACCCGGGAGTCGTCGATGCCGTGTTCGACGAGGTAGGCGGCCACGGAGTCCGCTCGGTCACGGGACAGCCCGTCGTTGTACCGGGTGGAACCCGTGGCGTCGGCATGGCCGACCACTCGCATGGTGGCCTGCGGGTTGAGATTCATGACCAGCACCCCGAGATCCAGGAGTCCATGGAACCGCGGGTCGATCCGGGCGCTGTCGAACCGGAACAGGAACGGCTCGTCGACGACCACCCGGCCGTCGGTGGGCACGGCCGCCCGCGGGTCGATGACGTAGTTGTTCACCACGTTGTCGGCTCCGATGACCTCGGCCGCTTTGGCCTCGAACGCCGCCGAGATCTCCTCGGACGGCACCGCCCCCTCGAGGTACAGCTTGCCGTCGCGGTAGATCGCCCGGTGGCCCTCGGGCGCTTGGTCGCGGTCATCGGCCCCGGCCGATTGGTCGACTCGACGGGCGGCCCCCTCGCTGGTCGCCGAGCTCGGTGATCCTCGACCGGGTAGGGACTCGATCAGCTGATCGAACAGCCCCAGGAAGACCGCGGCGATGGAGAGCGTCGCCAGCGTCACGCAGATGGCCAGCACACCCTGCACCGACAGCGATCGATCGGGCCCGGTCGGTTGTGTCGCCCGCTCCGGGTCAGCCACTCCGGTGCGCCGCGGCCATCGTGACGCCGCGGCGGCGGGCGTCGTTGCGTGCCGCCGTGGCCTCGGAGAGTAGCGCCGCAGGATCAGAAGACGGGTTGTCGGTGACGGCCACGCCGATCGAGGCGCTGAGGGAGAACTGGTCGGACCCGATCTCGAACGGGGACTGGAGCTCGGCCAGGATCCGGTTGGCCACGGAGAGGGCGCCGTCACCCCCGCGCATGCGGGTGCACACCACCGCGAACTCGTCCGAGGCCAGCTGACCCACGTGATCGTGCGGTCGCAGGATGGCGCGGAGCCGCTCGCTGGTGGCGGTCAGGACGAGGTCGGCCGCGGCTTCGCCATGGGCGGTTCGGACTCGACTGAGCCCTTCGACGCCCACGACCAGGACGGCCGCGGTCGATCCCTCCTCGCGGTCACGTGCATCGTCTGGCGGATCGGCGTCGGCGATCTGACGTTCCAGGTCGGCGACGGTGCCCACGAGCGTCACGTTGTCGGTGACGTCGTGGAGGATCCAGATGCCGCCGGCGCCGCGCGCTTCAGGGCGGGACAAGCCGCGGATCCGGATCCAGCGGACCGCTCCGTCGACGACGGGGAGGCGCACGGTCGTGTCCACTTCACTCGAGTTGACGGCCAACGCCTCCAGGCGAGCCACGTCGTCGACATCGAAGCAGTCGAGCCAGTTCGCGCCCTCACCGACGGCCAGACCGAGCAGCTGATACCAGCGGCGGTTGGCGACGGCGAACTCACCGTCGCCGTCGAGGAAGGCGGCCGGAACGGGCAGGTCCTCGATCTCCAGTCCGATGGCGACGGGGTCGTCGGCGTCCTGGTCATGGTCGTCGGGTTCGGAGGTCGGATGCTGTGCCACCGGCCCCAGTTCGTGATCGATCCATCCGACGGGGTCGGCGTCGGTCGGCGGGTCGAGGTCGGCCAGCCAAGGCCCGTGCAGCGGGCCCTGACCCGCAGGTCGCTCACCGAGCGTGACTTCGGGCTCGTCGAGGCAGGGAACCCAGGCCACGACGATGCCGTCGATGCCTCGACCCTGCGTGGCGTCGAGGAAGCTGAGCAGCGACCACTGGGTCGTCCCGGCCAGCCGGGCCACCGTGGTGGCCTGGCCCTGATCGGATCGGGCGCGGGTCAGCGCGGCTCGCACGCGAGCCTGGTCGGCATCGTGGAGCGGGCCCCAGAGGTCATCCCCTGACGACCAGGGCGAATCGGCCAGCTCGAGCCAGGCCGGTGCCTCGAGCAGCATCCCATCGGGGTCGACCACCGCGATCTGGTCACCAGGAAGGGCGTTGACGAGCGAGCGCCAGCTTTGATCCGAGTCGAGGGTGGTGGTCTTCGGCTCCACATTGCATAGGTCGGCCGACCCGGTCCCGGACTTGAGGCCCACTCTCCACGTTGCCTGTCCGCCAGGGTGGTCAGGACAGCGGTGTGTAGCCGGGTGAGGACTCCTCGGCCGGCCGCTCGTCGTAGACGGCCACGGCACCCTCGGGGTCGAAGGCCTTGGTGTCCCGCTCGGGCCACTCGCCAGGTAGGTAACGTTGGCCACCGTCGACGAAGCGGTACATGCCGGGCTCTTCACGGTTGAGCTCGTCGAAGCCCACGAGCTCGGGGTCCCACCAGATCTCGGTGACGTCGTCCACCCCACCGTAGTCGGGGACCTCGGGCCACCGGCCGTCGGCGCCCCACGACAGCGATGGCGCGGTGAAGGCCCGCGCCGTCGGGTCGCCGGCGAACAGCGCATCCTGGAAGTTCTGCGCCGTCAGATCGGTTCCGGTGCCCTGCAGGATGGCGTAGAAGGTGGATGGCAGGGGGTCCATGACCCCGATGGTGTCGACGGCCGCCGCCGGCTCGCCGAAGAACCACTCGTACTTGAAGTCGGCGCCGTCGATCCCTGGAGCCGTGCGAGCGGCGAGGTTGCTGACCCCGAAGGCGTGCTGCCACTGCTCCTGGTCGTATGACCGGGCGAACACGTTGGTGTCGACCAGCGCAGTGCCGGTCAGGATCCACTCGGGGAAGTAGTCCTGTGAGGTGGCCTCCCGGGTGAAGTCGCCGGGCCCGACCGGATCGCCGGCCAGGATGATCGAGGTCACGCCGGCGGCCTTGAGCCGTCCGATGGCCGTGTTGGCCTGCTCGGCGATGGTGGCTGGGTCCAGCTCGTAGTCGACCGACTCCACGATGTCGCCTCCGAGGGCGGCGAACTCGTCCTCGAAGTTCGCATTGCTGTCGATCGATGCCTGGCCGGCGTTGATCCACAGGCGACCGAACACCCGCTCCTGGGACTGGAAGGCCTCGTCGCCGGCGTGCACGGCGGGCTTCCCGACGAGCTGCTTGCCGATGTACTCCGCGACCAGGCGGGTCTGCTGATCGGGAAGCTTGCCGATCTCGAGGGCGTACGGGGCGTTCTGCTCGTAGTACTCGTACTGCTGGGCCGGGCCGCAGCCGAAGCACGGGATCTGGCGGGCGTGCAGCTCCTCGGCGAAGGCATTGGTCAGGATGGGGCCGCCCCAGACCATGAACGGGTCGAACTCCTCGGCGATCTGCACGGCGTCGGCCCGGGCCGACACCGCATCGAGCGCGGTTCCGGATGCCTCGAACACCTGGAGATCCACCGATCGCCCGTAGGTCTCGTAGTAGGTCTCGTACAGCGAGAGCAGCTTGGTCATGGTGTCGGCCTGGTCGGCGTTGGTGTCGTCGTTGGCGATGGCTCCGGTGAGGTACGCCAGCACCGGATCGGCCTCCTGGGCCAGGTAGTAGACGATCTTGACGGAGTCAGCGGTGACGCCGGGGGCCGTGGCGCCGCCGTTGTCGCCGTCGAAGGGGGCGAAGCACTCCGGCGCGAAGAAGGTGGGGATCTTCACCCGTCCGGTCTCGGGATCGCAGCGCTCGCCGAAGTCGATGTCGAGGCCTTCGTCCCGGGCGCGCGTGAACGAGATGACCTCGTCGGGCACCGGCGGGTTCTCGATGGCGTCCACCACCGGATCGTCGGTTCCTCCTGCCGTGCCGGCCGAGCCGCCGCTGTCGTCGCCGGTGGACGCGCTGGTGCTGTCCCCGGTGGCTGCGGTGGTGCCCACGCCGTCGTCATCGGCGGCCACGTCGCCACCGTCGTCGTCGTCGCCCCCGCCGGTCAGGGCCAGGACGGCGACGACCACCGCCACCACGGCCACCACCGCGGCCAGCGGCAGATAGCGCATCAACGCGTTGTTCGACTTGGGCTCGCCGGCATCGGTCATGGATTCCCCCTGCTTGTTCGTGTTCAGTTCGACCGGAGTCCCGACCGCTCGATCACCCGTTGATCAGTACCGAGATAGGAGGCTACGACCCGGGGGTCGGAGAGCACCAGCTCTGGATCGCCGTCGACCACCACCGTCCCACTGTCGAGGGCGATGAGGCGGTCGGCCACGGCCCGCACCAGTGGCATGTCGTGTTCGATGATGACGATGGCGCACTCGAGCTGGTCTCGCAGGCGCAACAGGACCGGGCCCAGGGCCTCGGTCTCGCGCTGGGCGATGCCCGAGGAAGGTTCGTCGAGCAGGACCACCGAGGGCCGGTGGGCCACCACGCAGGCCAGGTCGACGATGCGGCGGGAGCCGGTGGACAGTTCGCGGATCTGCTTGTGACGGAAGGCCTCCAACCCGAAGGCCTCGATGAGCTCGTCGACCCGACCCGCCACCTGCTGTTCGCTGTGGGCGGCGGCGGGCAGCCACAGGGCGGCGGCAATGGGGTCACGGACGTCGATCCAGCGCTCGAGCGCCACCGAGATCGACTCCTGCACGGTCAGCGCGGGGAACAGGCGGGCGTCCTGGAACGATCGACCCAGACCGGCCCACGCCCGCTGGTTGGCGCTCTTCCCCGTGAGGTCGTGGTGCTTCAGGTGCACCGTGCCGTCCTCGCTGGGCACGAATCCCGAGATCAGATCGAACAGCGTGGTCTTGCCCGCGCCGTTGGGCCCGATCATGCCCAGGATCTCGCCCTCTCTCACGGAGAACGACACCTGGTCGACCGCGTTGATTCCGCCGAAGCTGCGCGAGAGGTCCTCGACCAGCAGGGCGGGTGGGTGGTCGATGTCCGGTGTCGGGGGTGTGGGTCGGTCGCCGTTGGTCTTCGTGCTGTTGGGCGACGCTCCGGCACCATCGAGGAAGACGGACCGGAGCACGTCGGGCCGTTCCAGGAGCTCCGAGGTGAGTCCTTCGAAGCGGATCTCGCCCTTCTCCATGAAGTAGGCCCGCTCGGCCAGGGTGAGCGCCACGTTGACCGACTGCTCGACGAGGATGACCGTGACCCCGGCCTCGGCGAACTCCCGCACCATCTCCAGCAACTCTTCCACCACGACGGGCGCCAGGCCCAGCGACAGCTCGTCGATCATCAACAGTCGCGGTCGGGTGAGGAAGGCCATGCCCAGGGCCAGCATCTGTTGCTGGCCACCCGACAGCGCACCGGCCGGGCTGTCGAGTCGGGTCTCGAGCGCCGGGAAGCGGTGCAGTACCTTTCGGCGGTCATCGGCCAGGTCCTGCTTGTGGTGGCGGCGGAGCCAGCCGGCGGCGTCGAGGTTCTCGCGCACGGTGAGGTCGGGGAACACACCCTGGCCCCCGGGGATCTGCACGATGCCGTGACCGGCCACTTCGTTGGGGGGTGCGTGGGAGATGTCCCGTCCGTCGAAGATCACGGCCCCTCGGTCGGCCTCGACCACTCCGCCGATGGCCTTCAGCAGGGTGGATTTGCCGGCACCGTTGGTGCCCAGCAGGGCCACGATCTCGCCTTCGTCGATCTCGAAGTCGACGCCGAACAGCACCTGCACCGGTCCGTAGGACACGTCGAGGTCCTTGCACAGCAACAGCTTGGCCCGGCCCTCGGCCCGGGCCCGGGCCACCTCGGCCCGGGCGGTGGCCGTCTTCCAGACCTGCTCGATGTCGCCCCGTACCAGATTGCCGGCCGACGCGATGATCAGGCCGCCGATGAGGAAGACGGGCGTCATCAGCACCATGCCGAGACGGATGCCCCAGTTGTCGGCGATCCAGCCGATGAAGGGCAGCAGGATCAGGCCGGGGAGCACCCAGAGGGAGCCCATCGAGAAGCCCATGGCGCGGGCGCGTGGCGGGATTACCATCGACAGCGACGCCAGGACGCCGGGTCCCACGATGGCGAGGGAGATGGAGATGCCGATGTTGGCGGCGATGGCCACCCCGATGTTGGGGGCGAGGGCGAAGACCAGCGACAGCACCGAGGCCACGGCCGACGACAGCGCCAGGAACCGCAGCACCAGCCCCGGATCCTTGGCGAACAACCGTGTGGCCACCGTGGCCCCGATGATGAGGCCGAGCAGCTGGGCCGGCTCGGTGGCGGCGGCGGCGATGCCCCGGCCCCGCTCGTCGAGGCCGAACTGGTCTTCGTACAACAGCGAGGCCAGCGACACGAAGCCGGTGAGCGAGGCCGCGAGGAAGGGCAGGGCCACGAAGATGCGCCGGAGGGTGGCGATCTTCCAGCACATGCGCCAGGCCTCCGCGTACGACGGTGGCTGCTCCTCGGTGAGGGCCGTGATCTCGTCGGCGCCCATGGCCCGCCGTTCCTGCACGCCGCGCGAGGGCTCCTTCAACCGCAGGGCCATGAGGGCCAGGATTATGGAGGGGAAGGCGAAGAGGAAGAACGGCAGCCGCCATCCCCAGCGGAAGGCGAGGAACCCGGCCAGCAGCGGCCCGATGGCGGCTCCCACGGCGTTGGCCGACCGGTGGAACGAGTACACGGCGGGCCGACGGTCGGGTGGGAACCAGTCGGCCAACAGGCTGTTGTGGGTGGGGTCGATCACCGCTTTGCCGATGGCCGAGCCCGAGCGGGTGATGCCGAGGAAGACCACCGTGGTGGCCAGGCCGGTGCCGAACGACATGATCGCCCACGCGAACGCGCCGACGGCCGTCAGCCGTATGCGGTTGTAGCGATCGGCCAGGCCGGCTATGGGCACCTGGAGGGCCAACGCCGCGGCGATCACCAGGGCGATCAGGCTGAGCATGCCCTGGAAGCCGAGTCCGAACTCGTCGCGGATCTCGGGCAGCAGGATCCCGAAGGCGGTCCGGTCCAGCTCGTCCACCGCGTTGAGCCCGAACAGGATCAGCAGCGCCCCCACCGGACCGTCGCCCGCCAGCTGGTGCATCCCCTGGACGGGATGGGCCAGGTGGTGCAGCACGCGCCGGGCGGTACTCACTTCACGGTCTCCATGGTGCGTCGAGCGTCGGAGACGGCGTGGTCGGGCTCGGCCGGTACGTCCTCGACGGTGCGGTTCCGTTGCCAGAGCTTGGTCAGCGCCATCTGGCGGAGCCGGTACAGCAGGCCGGCGATGCCATCGGGCGCCACCAGCAGGATGATCAGCCCGCCGATGCCGCTGGCGAAGATCCGCCAGCGCCCCTCGAGCCACCAGAACGAACCGAAGAACCACAGCGCGCCGACGAACGCCCCGAAGATCGACCCCAGCCCGCCGATGACGGCGGCGATGAAGAAGCCGATACCCGAGCCGCCGCCGTAGAAGCCGAGGTCGAAGGACTGTTGGTGGTGGACGAAGAGGCCGCCGGCCAGTGCCGCGAAGAATCCCGAGAGGGCGAAGGCCGACAACTTGGCCCGCACCACCGACACCCCGAAGGCGGCGGCGCCCGACTCGTTCTCACGGAGGGCCACCCACACCCGGCCGGTTCTGCTGTGGCGGATGCCCTGGAGGGCGAGCACGGTGAGGACCGTGGTGGCGAGGGTGAGGTAGTAGAAGCGGGTCGGGGTGTCGTAGTCGAAACGACCGAGGAGCGGAAGCCGGGGGATCCGCTCGCTGGGTACCCAGTCGAAGAAGACCGGGTTCAACAGCCATGCCGTGCCGGCCAGTGCGAGAGCAAGGGTGACCACGGCCAGGTACATGCCCCGCAAGCGCAGGGCCGGCAGCCCGCCGACGGCGGCGATGATGGCCCCGGCCACACCGGCGCCGAGGCAGGCCACCAGGAGGTCGGCGTTGTAGGTGAGGTTGAGCCACCCGCCGACGGCCGCGCCGACGGCGAACAAGGCGGCGTGGCCCAGGCTGACCTGCCCGGCCCAGCCGGTGAGCACCACCAGCGAAGCCAGCACGATGGTCATGATCAGCAGGGCGCTCAGGCGCAGCGAGTCGTTGGGGCCGAGCACGTGGGGCAGGGTCACTGCGCCGAACGCCACCACGGCCCACAGCGACCAACGCAGGATCTTCTGAGGCGGCAGGGCGACGAGCGCGGCGCTCAGCGGGCGGATGTCGCCGACGGCCTGCCAGCCGCCCGAGTTGTCATCGTCGGTGCGGAACGAGTCGGCCCGCCGGAACACCAGGGCGGCGATGATCGCCAGCGCGGTGATGGCCGCCATCTGGGCCGGTGCCTCCGACGCCGACGAGTTCCAGAAGACGCCCTGCTGCACGATGCCGATGCCGATGGACGCCACCAGCACGCCCCGCAGGTCGACCATCCGCCCGAGGATCAGCGCCGCCAGTGACCGCAGCAGCAACAGCAGGCCGGTGTCGCCACCGGTGGGCAGTCCCGACACGCCGGTGCGCAACATCACGGCCAGGTAGGCCAGCAGCGCGGCCAGTCCCCACACCACCGACTGCAGGCCTTTCACCGGAATGCCCAGCATGTTGGCCCGCTCGGGCCGGGCCGCGGCGGCGCGGATGGCGATGCCGACGTGGGTGTAGCGCAACAGCATGCCGACGCCGAGCAGCGCCGAGGGCCCGACGATCAGGATGAGCAGGTCATTGCCGTCGAAGACGGTGGTGCCGATGGTGAAGCTGACGTCGATCGGGCTGTCCACCCGCTGGGCCTGCACCCTCGTGTCCCACCACTGGGGAACCAGCAGACCCAGGAAGGTGAGGAGCTGACCGAGCCCCAACGTGGCCACGGTGACGATGAGGCGGGGGGACTTGAAGAAACGGCGGATGATGAGGAACTCGCACACCACGCCGAGGGCGAGGGATCCGATGACCCCGAGCGCCACGGCGGGT
>JAOUEE010000074.1 GCA_029858875.1 Acidimicrobiia bacterium | reverse complement strand
CGTTCCACCGCGGTTCATCGACGCCGACGACATCGACCGCTTCTACTGGACGGCCGGAGCCGACGGTCGCCTGCACCTCCACCACTGCGACGACTGCGACCGCTTCCATCACCCGCCGACACCCGTCTGCCCGTACTGCCACAGCCGCGCCGTGGGCCCGGCGCCGGTTTCGGGTCTGGGCACCGTGGCCACGTACACCATCAACCACCAGCCGTTCATGCCCGGCTTCGAGGTGCCCTTCGCCTTCGCCCTGGTGGAGGTCGACGAGGACACCACCATCCGGCTGGGCACCAACATCGTGAACTGCGCCCACGACGACCTGCACATCGGCATGCCGGTGCAGGTCACCTTCGAGATCAACGGCGAATACCACGTCCCGCTGTTCGAACCCCGCGAGGACCACTGACATGGCGATCATCTCGATGGACGACGTCATCGGCTGCCTCGCCGTCGAGCAGGTCGATGCGACTCACTGGACGGCGCCCAACATCGAGATGGACTACCGGCGGGTGTTCGGCGGGCAGCTGTTGGCCCAGGCCATCGCCCTGGCCACGGCCACCGACCCGACCAAGAGCGTGAAGTCCCTCAGCGTGCTGTTCCCCCGCGAGGGCAGCCTCGACGAACCGCTGACCTTCGAGGTGGAGGCCACCCAGACCGGGCGCACCTTCTCGGCCCGACGCATCAGTTCGGCCCAGGGCGGAAAGGTGTTCTTCGTGGCGCAGGTCTCGCTGCACGATCCCAACGAGTCGGGGTTGGAGCACCAGGACCAAGCGCCCCGGGTCGCGGGGCCCGACGACTGCGCGGCCACCGACATGACGATGATCCCGTGGGAGACCAGGGTGGTGGACGACATCGACCTGGCCACCCACGATGCGCTGCCCGCCGAGTACCACCTGTGGACCCGAGCCCCGGCCGAAGCCGTCGGCGCCGATCAGGTCACGCATCAGGCCCTGCTGGCCCACGCCACCGACCTCAACGTCATCGGCACGGCGCTGCTGCCCCACGTGGGCTACAGCCAAGCCGACTCCACCGTCACCCTGCACACCGCCGTCACGAGCCATCAGATGTGGTTCCACCGACGGGTGGATCTCGGCCAATGGTGCCTGATCAGCCAGCGAAGTCCGGTGACCGCCGGTGGCCGTGGTTTCGGCCAGGGTCACGTGTACGCCCTCGACGGCGCACTGGTTGCCAGCTTCGCCCAGGAGTCGATGATCCGACTCCTGCCAGGGTCCTGAGCATGGTCGACTTCGATCCCTTCAGCCGGGACTTCTTCGACGACCCGTATGACACGTACCGCCGACTGCGTGACGAGGCGCCCTGCTACCACAGCGAGAAGTGGGACTTCTATGCCTTCAGCCGCTTCGACGACGTGGTGGCGCTGCATCGAGACCCCGACCGGTTCACCTCCACCCACGGCCTGACGTATGAGCAGCTCAGCGATCCCGAGTTCGACACAGCGGTCTCCAGCATCATCATGATGGACCCGCCCGAGCACACCCGCTACCGCAAGCTGGTCAGCCGCTCGTTCACTCCGCGGTCCATCGGCTCGTACGAGCCGCTGGTGCGACGGCTCATCGGGCGACACCTGGAACCACTCATGGATCGCCGTGAGTTCGACGTGGTCGAGGATTTCGCCGGCCCCTTCCCGGTGGAGGTGATCTGCGCCATCCTCGGGGTACCCGAAGTCGATCGTCAGTCCATCCGGCTCCAGACCGACACCATGCTGCGCCGCGAGGAGGGCGAGGCGATCGGCGGGCCGGCCCAGGCCGAGGCGGCCATCGCCCAGGCCGTGTACTTCCTCGAGTTCGTGGCCGACAAGCGACAGCATCGGGCCGACGACGTCACCTCCGCGCTCATCGATGCCCGGGTCGAGACCGAGACCGGTGCGCTGATGGAGCTGTCCGACCACGAGATCGCCGGCTTCTGTTCGTTGCTCGCAGCGGCCGGGTCGGAGACGGTCACCAAACTGGTGGGCAATGCCGCCGTGCTCTTCCACCGTCACCCCGATCAGTGGGCGAGGATCCAGCACGACCCGGGACTCATCCCGGGGGCGGTCGAGGAGATCCTGCGGTTCTGGGCGCCGTCCCAGTACCAGGGCCGGTACTCGCGGGTCGACACGGTGTGGGACGGCGTCACCGTTCCCGCTGGGCGGCCGGTGTTCCTGCTCACCGGTTCGGCCAACCGCGACGAGCGCGAATACGACCACCCGGACCGTTTCGACGTCGAGCGCCCGGCGCGTGTGGCGTTGGGACTGGGCCATGGCATCCACTCCTGTCTGGGTGCCGCACTGGCCCGATTGGAGAGCGCCGTCGCCATCGACGAGCTTCGCCGCCGGTGGCCCTCGTTCTCGGTGGACGAGCAGAGGTGTGAGCGGGTACAGATGTCCAACGTGGCCGGCTACAGCCGCGTACCGGTGCGGGTTGCGGCCTGATGCGCTTCTCCATCACCCACCCACTCGCGGCCGGCGACTGCGACGAGGCGTTCCTGCGTCCCGACAATCTGCGCCGCTTCGCCCGAGCCGTCGAGGACGCCGGTTTCGACAGCCTGGCCTTCACCGACCACCCCGCACCGTCCCACAAGTGGCTCGAAGCCGGAGGCCACCCGGCCCTCGATCCCTTCGTGGCCCTCGGCTACATGGCCGCGGCCACCGATCGGCTGCGGCTGATGCCCAACATCGTGGTCCTCCCCTACCGGAACCCCTTCCTCACGGCCAAGGGCGGAGCAACGGTTGACCTGTTGTCCGGGGGCCGCTTCACGCTGGCGGTGGGCACCGGGTACCTCAAGTCGGAGTTCCGCGCCCTCGGTGTGGACTTCGACGAACGCAATGCTTTGGTCGACGAGGCCCTCGAGGTCATTCGGGGCATCTGGACCACCGACGACTACTCCTACGATGGCGCACACTTCTCGGCCCGGGGGGTGACCAGCCATCCCCGGCCGGTGCAGCAGCCCCATCCACCCATCTGGATCGGCGGCAATGGCGGCCGAGCTCGTCAGCGGGTGTGTGACCACGGCTCAGGCTGGAACCCCTTCCCCGCGCCGGCGTGGTTGGCCCAGACCAGCCGCACCCTCCCGATGGAGACCCTCGACGACCTGGCTCGGGGCCTCGATGACCTGTGGGCCCGACTGGACGCAGCCGGTCGCACCCGCGCCGACGTGGATGTGGCCTTCACCAACCCGGCCGGCGGCAATCCGGCCTCGATCGACTTCGACGTCGATGCCCACCTCGACGGGCTCGAACGATTGGCCGCCCTCGGGGTGACCTGGGTCGGCGTCTCGGTACCCGGCGCCGACTTCGACGCCGCCCTCGACGTGGCCGCCCGCTACGGCGACCTCGTCATCTCCCCGTGAGGACCCGCGCCGCGGGACGGTCGGGGTGGTTTGCTCCCGGTGATCCTCGGCTCCTGCTCGTGATCAGGCCCGGATCAACTCGGTGATGGCTCAGTCAGCAGTTCCAATCGATCCCACAGTCGTGCACCTTCGGCTTCATCATCCATCGCTTCGTCCCGCTCGTCAGAGCGCTTGTCGAGAACGAACAGCGCTCCGTTGACAGAACCTCGATCTCGAGGCGAGAGCATCAACTCGGCGAGCGGTTCACCCGCTATCTCAGGCCGCTTCGCCCGGAAGATCGCCATCAGGCGCCAGACGAGGCCGGCGAATCCGGACGGCCACCGGTCTTTCAGCTCTGGATCTGATTTGTCGAGGACGAACGTCGGATCGAAGGCCACAGAGGAGATCCTTCCCGCGTATCGACGAGCCAGTTCACCGGCGATCACCCGGTTGCACACCTTGGTCCGGTTGAAAGCGTCCATCGACCGGTGATGCTCGAGACTCTCCAGATCATCCCAGTCGAGGGTTTCGGGGAACCGCGCAATGACGTGAAGTACCAGCCCATCCGATTGCTGCATCCGTTCCAGCAACCGATTGGTGAACAGAAACGGCCCCATCACGTTCGTGGCGAACATCACCTCGTGCCCGCTCGGCAGAACAGTGGGCCCGCCCTGGATGAGCGCGCCAACGGACAAGACCAAGCCATCGACCGCAGGGAAACGGTGCAAAGCCTCTTCAGCCGCGGCTCGCACCGAATCCATGTCGGAGAAGTCGATGACCAGCGTTGCAATGTCGGCGACCTCGTGTTCAACGCCGACATCGGTCAGTACCTCACGAATCGAGTCCGCCCTGGAACGCAGCTTCTCGGCCCTGCGCCCCAGCAGCACGACCCTGGCGCCCCGTTTGGCCAGGGCAAGCGCCGCGGCGTGGCCGATCGAACCCGTCGCACCGGCAGTCAGGATTGTCTGCCTCTTGGTCATGGGGATCTCTTCTGCTTGGTCCTCATTGTGCGACGCGGCCCCATTGCCGACAGAGGTCCAAGGTCCCCACCGACCTGCGATCGGTACCCGGGCATCCGCCACGCCCGGCTCCTCGGCTCTTGTTCGCGCCGCTCACGGGCCGCTCGGGCCCGGTATCTTCCGCTCTTGTTCGCGGCGCTCACGGGCCGCTCGGGCCCGGTATCTTCGTGGTTCGTGACCGAACGCCGCCGAGCCACACCGCCGGTGCGGCCGTCGATATCGCGAGGCGAAGACGGGGTGGTCAGCGCAGGGCGGGGATGATGCGTTGGCCGTAGGCGCCGAGGGTCTCGTCCTTCTGGTCGTGCATCAGGTAGATGGCGAATTGATCAGCGCCGAGGGCCCGGAGCTCCTCGAGCCGGGCGATGTGGGCCGCCTCGTCGCCCAGGATGCAGAACCGGTCGATGATCTCGTCGGGGACGAAGTCGGTGTGCTCGTGACCGGGCTTGCCGTGACCGCCGTAGTCGTAGCCCTGACGGCCCTTGATGTAGTCGGTGAGCGCGGCGGGGACCGCGTCGCCGGTGTCTCCGTAGCGATCCACCAGATCGGCCACATGGTTGCCGACCATGCCTCCGAACCAGCGGCACTGATCCCGCTGATGGGCGAGGTCGTCACCGACGTAGGCCGGGGCGGCCACGCAGATGTAGAGCGAGTCGGGATCTCGGCCGGCGTCGGCCGCGGCCCGCCGAACCGCGGCGATGGTCCACTCGGCGATCTGGGGATCGGCCAACTGCAGGATGAAGCCATCGCTCTGGGAGCCGCACAGGTGCAAGGCCTTGGGACCGTAGGCCGCCATGAGCACGGACAACTCGCTGTCGTGACACCACGGGAGTTGCTGGGTGGTGCCGCGGTACGCCACCTCGCGACCCTCGGCCAGCCCCTTGATCACCGTCATCGCCTCGGACAGCGTGGCCAGCGTGTTGGGCTCACGCCCGATCACCCGCATGGCCGAGTCCCCCCGCCCGATGCCGCAGATGGTGCGGTTGCCGAACATGTCGTTCAACGTGGCGAACAACGACCCGGTCACCGTCCAGTCCCGAGTGCCCGGGTTGGTGACCATGGGGCCCACCACCATGCGGTCGGTGGCCTCCAGGATCCGGCTGTAGATCACGTAGGGCTCCTGCCAGAGCACGTGGCTGTCGAACGTCCAGGCATGGCTGAACCCGAGGGTCTCCGCGGTTCGAGCCAGCTCGATCACCCGAGACGCCGGCGGATCGGTCTGGAGTACCACTCCGAAGTCCATGATGCTGCGCTCCTGTCGGCGGATGGTGGCCGCCCCGGTCAGATGAGGTACTGCGAGAGGCCGCGGCGCAGGTACTGCCCGTCGCCCTTGGTGCCGTGGTAGGCGTCGTGTTCGATGATGACCCGGCCCCGACTCATGACCAGGTCGACCTTGCCCTCGAGCCGGATGCCCTCGTAGGCGCTGTGATCCAGGTTCATGTGGTGACTGTCGGCGCTGATGGTCCAACCAGCCGCCGGGTCGTACAGCACGATGTCGGCGTCGGAGCCGGGCTGGATGACGCCCTTGCGCGGATAGAGGCCGAACATCCGAGCAGGCGTGGTGGCACACAGCTCCACCCATCGGGCCAGGCCGATCTCGTGCTGACGGACGCCCTGGTAGATGAGATCGACACGATGCTCCACCCCGCCGATGCCGTTGGGAATGGCGCGGAAGTCGTCGAGGCCGAGCTCCTTCTGCTCCTTCATGCAGAACGGACAGTGGTCGGTGGAGACCACGCTGAGGTCGTTGGTGCGCAGCCCCTTCCACAGATCCTGATGGTGGTGCTCGTGCTTGGTGCGCAGCGGCGTGCTGCACACGTACGCGGCACCACCGAAGCCGGGCGCGCCGAGATGGTCCTCGAGGTTCAGGTACAGGTACTGCGGGCACGTCTCGGCGAACACGTTCGCGCCCTTGTCTCGGGCCATGGCGACCTGTTCGAGGGCCTCCGACGCTGAGAGGTGCACGATGTAGAGCGGTGCCGCGCCCACCTTTGCCAGCTGGATGGCCCGATGCGTGGCCTCGCTCTCGAACTCGGCCCGACGCACGTAGCCGTGGTTGATCGGGTCGGTCTCACCCCGTTCGACCGCCTGTTCGGCCAGAACGTCGATGGCCAGCCCGTTCTCGGCGTGCATCATGATCATCCCGCCATTGCCGGCCGCCTGCTGCATGGCCCGCAGGATCTGCCCGTCATCGCTGAGGAACACGCCCGGGTAGGCCATGAAGAGCTTGAAGCTGGTGATGCCCTCGTCCACGAGGAGGTCCATCTCCTTCAACGACTGATCATCGACGCCCCCGATGATCATGTGGAAGCCGTAGTCGATGGCGCAGTTGCCCTCGGCCTTGGCCATCCACTGCTCGAGGCAGTCGCGCACGTTCTCGCCGTAGCGCTGCACGGCGAAGTCGATGATGGTGGTTGTGCCGCCCCAGGCTGCGGCGCGGGTACCAGACTCGAAGTCGTCGCTGGCCACGGTGCCGCCGAAGGGCAGCTCCATGTGTGTGTGAACGTCGACACCGCCGGGGATGACGTACTTACCGGTGGCGTCGATCACCCGCTCGGCACCGGCTTCGGCCGACTCGGCGGGCGTGGAGCCAGGCTGGAGGAGGGCGACGATGTGCTCGCCGTCGACGAGCACCTCGTTGAGGGACTGACCCGACGCCGAGACGACGGTGCCGCCCTTGATGAGCACGGTCATTTCCACCACCTCTCTGGACTCTCTGGAAGACGCGACAACGGTGTGGTGTGACTCGTCGGGTGTGTCCGGCGGATGGCCGGCGCGGCCCCCCGCGGCACATGGAGCGGTGGTGCCATGTCAGGCCTCGGTGAGCGGGCCGTAGAGATCGGGCCGACGATCGCGGTAGAAGGCCCACTGCGCACGCACCTCGTCGATCAGCGACAGGTCGAGGTGGCGGATCAACAGCTCGGCCTCCTGGTCACTGGCCGTGCCCTCGATGAACTGGCCCCGGGGGTCGGCGAAGTAGGTGGTGCCGTAGAAGTCGTTGTCACCCAGATCCTCGATGCCGACGCGGTTGATGGCGCCCACGAAATACATGTTGGCCGCCGCCGCAGCCGTCTGCTCCAGCTGCCACAGGTAGGCCGACAGGCCCCGACTGGTGGCCGATGGGTTGAACACGATCTGGGCGCCGTGCAGCCCCAGGGCCCGCCAACCCTCGGGGAAATGGCGGTCGTAGCAGATGTACACCCCAACCCGACCGACTGCGGTGTCGAACACCGGGTAGCCCAGGTTCCCCGGCCGGAAGTAGAACTTCTCCCAGAATCCCTTCACCTGGGGAATGTGGGTCTTGCGGTACTTGCCGAGATAGCGGCCGTCGGCGTCGATGACCGCTGCGGTGTTGTACAGGAAGCCGGGGCCGTCCTCCTCGTACATGGGGAGCACGGTGACCATGCCCAGCTCGGCGGCCAGCTCCTGGAATCGTCTGGTGGTGGGTCCGTCCGGGATGACCTCGGCATAGCTGTAGAACTGGGCGTCCTGCACCTGACAGAAGTACGGCCCGTAGAACAGCTCCTGGAAGCAGATGACCTGGGCCCCGGCGGCCGCTGCTTCGCGCATGTACTTCTCATGGACGCCGATCATGGAGTCCTTGTCGCCGGTCCACGAGGTCTGGACCATGGCGGCCGTGACATTGGACATCGGGACCTCCCGGATCGGTTGTTGGTCGGCCCATCTGTGCCCCAGTGGCCCGCCGACGTGATCTGACAGTACGGCGACCTCCCCCACGGCACAAGCATGCAACCCGGGCGTGAGACGTGAGGTTCCGCATTCGCGGAACGGCTACGGGTAGCGTCATCGCGGTGTCCTCCTCGCCCACTCGGTCCGCCACAGTCCCGGATGCGGTCGGCGACGGCTCGGCGCTATCGGCGGGATCGCCGGTGCCGACAGGTAATCGGTGAGCGCCGACGCCTGGATCACCCTCGGGGTGATGCTGGGCATGATCGTGGGCCTGGTGTCGGGCCGGATCTCCCCACCCGTGGGTGTCCTCGGCGCGACCGGGCTGCTCTATCTCCTGGGAGTCATCGAGGCCGACGAGGCGTTCAGCGGCTTCTCCAACATCGCGCCGATCACCGTCGCCGGGTTGTACGTGCTGGCCGAGGGCATCTCCAAGACGGGTGCCCTCCGTCCCATCCTGCGTGTCACCCTCGGGACGGTCAGCGGCACCCGGACCGCGGTGGCCCGCCTCGTCGCGCCCACCGCCGCGGCCTCGGCCTTCGTGGCCAACACGCCCATCGTCGCCATGTTGTTGCCCGAGGTGACCCGCTGGTCCGACACCCGGGGCCGATCGGCCTCCAAGTACCTGATCCCCCTGTCGTACGCCAGCATCCTCGGCGGCACGCTCACCGTGATCGGCACCAGCACCAACCTGTTGGTGTCTGGCCTCATCGAAGAGTCCGGCGGTGAGCCCTTCTCTCTCTTCGAGATGATCAAGGTCAGCGGCCCCGTGGCTCTCGTCGGATTGCTGGTGATCATCGCGGTCGGCGCCCCGCTGCTGCCACCGCGGCGCCGCCCCCGCCATGCCAGCGACGACTCCGATCGGCCCTTCACCGTGGCCATGCGAGTGGTGCCCGGTGGCCCACTGGACGGCCGCTCGGTCGAGGCAGCCGATCTCCGGCACCTCGAAGGGGTCTTCCTGGCCGAGATCCGCCGGCAGGACCGCAACATCGCGCCGGTGGCGCCCGAGCAGACCCTGCGCGCCGACGACGAGCTCGTGTTCGTCGGCCAGGTGGACCAGATCGTCGATCTCCAGGGCCGCCGCGGGCTGGAGCCGGCGTCGGGTGATCCGCTCCGAGATCTGCCGGCCGAGGCCACCAACGCCTTCTTCGAAGCGGTCATCGGCGCGGCGTCGCCCCTCGTCGGCAACACGCTGGCCGGAATCGGCTTCCGTGGCCGCTATCAGGCTGCGGTGGTGGGCATTCACCGGGCCGGTGAAGCCGTGCACGCCAAGCTGGGCGACGTCCCGTTGCGGGCCGGCGACACGCTCCTGCTGCTGGCCGGGCGCGACTTCCGCAACCGCTGGCGTGAACGAACCGACTTCCTACTGGTCTCCCGGCTCGACGGGCCCGACCTGCGGGCATCCGCCAAAGCGCCCATCGCCGCCTTGGCTCTGGCCCTGGTGGCCCTGCTGCCGGTCTTCGATGTGATGACCGTCACCCGGGCCACGGTCCTGGCCGCCGGAGTCCTCGTGCTGGCCCGGGTGCTCTCCCCACGCGAGGCACGGGATGCGGTCGACCTCAATGTCGTGTTGATGATCGGCGGAGCGTTCGGCCTCGGGGCCGCGGTGCAGTCCTCCGGGCTGGCCGAGACCATCGCCGACGGCCTGCTCGACGCCACCAGCTCGTTCGGCGACTTCGGCGTCGTGCTGGGCCTGCTGTTGAGCACCATGATCCTGACCGAGCTCGTCACCAACACGGCGGCGGCGGCGCTGGTGTTTCCCACCGCAGTGACGGTTGCGGCCGACAGCGGCATCGACGTCCGGATCACGCTCATCGGCGTCGCCGTGGCCGCATCGTGTTCCTTCCTGACCCCGATCGGCTACCAGACCAACACGATGGTGTACGGCCCGGGCGGCTATCGCTTCACCGACTACCTACGTCTGGGTGTTCCGCTGTCGATCATCGTGATCATCGGCGTCAGCGCCATGGTCACCGTGCTCGGCTGACCACTAGAATCGGGCCGACCGGGGGGTTGGTCATGACCGATGTCATCGGGGACCGGAGCGAGCCGCGTGAGTGGATCCCGACCGGGAGGTCGGATGCCGCCGACCGTGATGGCCCCATGCTGCTGGTCGGCACTCGCAAGGGAGCGTGGATACTGGCGGCCGATCACCGGCGGCAACGCTGGTCGATGCTGGGGCCCCAGTTCCTCGGACACATCGCGCAGCACCTCGTGCTCGACCCGCGAGACCGGTCGACGCTGTTGTTGGCGGCCAAGACCGGCCACCTGGGACCCACGGTGTTCCGCTCCGACGACCTCGGTCGGACCTGGTCCGAAGCCCACCGTCCACCGGCGTACACCCCCGGTGACGCCCTCGGTCGCGCCGTGCAGACCGTGTTCTGGCTGACGCCCGGCCATCGGATCGAGCCCGGTGTCTGGTATGCCGGCACATCACCGCAGGGACTGTTCCGCTCCGATGACGAGGGACGCAGCTGGGCGCCGGTCTCGGGATGGAACGATCACCCTTCGTGGTCGCTCTGGGCCGAGTGGCCCGACGAAGAAGGCACCCCGGACGGTTCGATCGTGCACTCGATCATCGTCGATCCGCGTGACGCCGCGCATCTCTACATCGGCCTCTCGGGCGGAGGGGTGTTCGAGAGCGTGGACAGGGGCGACAGCTGGACGCCACTCAATCGGGGCTGCGTCATGAACTTCGCACCCGACCCCGACGCCGAGACCGGTCACGATCCGCACTGCGTGCGGCTGCATCCGGCCCGGCCCGATCGCCTCTACCAACAGAACCACTGCGGGATCTACCGCCTCGACCGGCCCGACACCACCTGGACGCGCATCGGCGACAACATGCCCGCCGCCGTCGGCGACATCGGCTTCCCCATCGAGGTGCACCCCCGTGATCCCGACACCGCCTGGGTCTTTCCCATGGACGGCACCGATGTCTGGCCCCGCACCAGCCCCGACGGACGACCGGCGGTGTACGTCACCCACGACGCCGGCGACTCGTGGCGACGCCAGGACACCGGCCTACCAGAGTGGGGCTGGCTCACCGTCAAGCGCCAGGCCATGACCACCGACCAATCCGATCCCCTCGGCGTGTACTTCGGCACCACGGGCGGCGAGGTCTGGGCCAGCAACGACGAGGGCGACTCGTGGAACCGCATCGCCGCGCATCTGCCAGAGATCTACTCCATCGAGCTGGCCGACCCCACCGACCGCTCGTGAAGGTGCGCATCCCCACACCATTGCGCTCGTACACCACCGGCCGGGCCGTCGTCGAGGCCGAGGGGGCCACGATCGACGAGCTGCTCGACGATCTCGACCAGCGCTATCCGGGTATCCGCTTCCGGATCGTCGACGAGCAGGCACGGCTGCGTCCCCACGTCTCGATCTTCGTCAACGCCGAACGCGAACGCGACCTCTCGACCACGCTCGAGGGCATCGACGAGGTGACCGTGATGCAAGCCCTGTCGGGCGGCTGACCAGCCCTCAGCTGCCCCGATACTGCGGGTCGCGTTCTTCGGCTCGCGCCGCCTTGAACTCGGCGAAGTCGTCGGACTTGTTGAGGAACGTCTGATAGATCAGCTCGTCGTCCATGGAGGCGCGGATGCTGGGGCGGCTGAGGTGGCTGATGACCCGACGGGCCAGCTTGACCGTGACCGCGGGTGCGGCGGCGATCTTCTCGGCCATGGCGCGGGCCGTGGCATCGAGCTCCTCGGCGGGAACGACACGACTCACGATGCCGTGCGCCAACGCCTCCTCGGCCGACATCGGCCGGCCGGTGAGCACCAGGTCACTCACCAGTCCGGCACCGCACATCTCGTGCAGCACGGCCATGCCGCCGGTGTCGGGGATGACCCCGTGCCCGACCTCGGGCAGCATGAACCGGGCGCCCTCGGCGCAGATCCGCAGGTCGCAGAGCAGGGCCCGCTGGAACGAGCCGCCGAGGGCCCAGCCCTGTATGGCCACGATCACGGGGGCGTCGATCTCCCAGAGCTGCTGGATTCCCCGATGACCACGCGACATCAGCTCGTGGTGGGTGAGGTCGGTCTGGTTGGTGCCGATGGAGCCCACGTCGCGGCCCGATGACCACGATTTTCCCACACCCCGCCAGATCACGGCCCGGATGTCGGATCGACCCTTGAGCTCACCGAGGGCAGCGAACAGCTGGGCGTCCATGTCGTCGTCGAAGGCGTTGTGCTTCTCGGGGTTGTCGTTGGTCAACGTGGCGATGGGCCCATCGACGTCGAGGTGCACCTGGCCGGCCATGGGTCCTTCCTAGATCGTGTGGTGAGGTGACGCAAAGTCCCCTGACGTGCCCGGGTTCACGACGTGGCCCGCCGATCCGAGCTGCTCGACCGGACCGACGAGGGCACCGGCTCCCAGTCCTCGACGGCGCCCACGGAGGTCAGTACGGCCGGCGGGGCCAAGGCCCGGTCGACCTGCCGCTGGCGGTACCGGCTGCGCAGCCAGCGGTCGACCCGCAGCGCCAGCCACACCAGGACGGCGGCGACGATACCGTCGAGCCAGAAGTGGTTGCCCGTCACCATCACCACCCACATGGTGAGCACGGCGTGCACGCTCCCGAGTGTGCCCGCGACCCGCCCACCGGCCCGCCAGACGGCCACCGCCACGAGAACGGCCCACGCCACGTGGATCGAGGGCATGGCCTGGAGTTGCCCGGCCACCTGGTAACCCAGGGCGCTGTAGACCGATTGGTCGTAGAGGTCGGGCGTGTCGACGATGCCGAGCTCCACGACGAAGCGGGGCGGCGCCACCGGCCACAGCTGGATCGCCAGGCAGGCCGCAGTGGACGCAGCGAGGGCGTTGCGAATCGGCGGGTAGTAGTCGCGATGGCGGGCGAACAGCCAGAACAGGCAGAGCACCATTGCGGGCACGTGAGCCACCGCGTAGTAGATGTTGGCGAACTGCACGATCCACGGATGGGGCAGGATCATCGCCTGCAGATCAGCCTCGTCCGGCAACCCCATGGTCTGCTGCAGGTCCCAGAGCTGGCGGCCACGCTCGATGGCCTGGTCGGCCTCCATGATGGAGAGACGTCCAGCGATGCGCCAGAGGGTGTACAGGGCGAACAACACCGCAGCCTCGAAGGCGAACGGGGACAGGTCCCGGGCGCGGGGATGACCGACCCGCCGCAACACGGCGCCGAGCACCGTCAGTGCGACGGCCAAGACGATCGCTATCTCCCAAGCCAACCACACGGCATGTCACCTGGACAGCACGCTACCGGGGCCGACCCTTCCCCGTCGTGTCCGAACCGATCGGCTGATGCCGCGCTCCTGGACGCAGGAACGACCAGCGTCGGTGCGGAAGGGTGGCTTGCCGCTGGCCGTGGCGTGGGGTCAGGTGCTGCGTGAGATGCGGCGGAGATATCCGCCCGGGTTGAAGGTGTACACACCTCGCTCGGCGGCGAGGTCGATCACGAAATCGGGGTCGTCGTTGGCCATGCCCGACGCGGCCTCCTTGGGCCCCTGGCCATAGGACACCCACACCGGGTGGCCGTTGACGATGGTGTGTTCGAAGATGGCGTAGGACCCCACTCCGACCAGGTCGCGCCAGGCCTTGAAGCGTGCCACC
>JAOUEE010000393.1 GCA_029858875.1 Acidimicrobiia bacterium | reverse complement strand
GGGGGTCGCTGCTCTCCTGGCCCATCCCGACCGATGGCGCGACCAGCGGGTCGGCGTGATCCTCTCCGGCGGCAACATCGATCGCCCGCTGTTCGCAGCCCTGACGGGCCGCTGATTCGTGCCGGCACTCAGGTGCCTCCGCCGACAGTCGACATGGCGACGGCGAAATTCGGGAACAGACCGGTCCGGTCGGTGACCACGAAGCTGGGAGCGTCGCCCAGGTTCAGCTCGAACACCCAATGATTGGGTCCGTCGGCCTGCTCTACGTCGATCGTCCAGGTCGTTCCCTCCCAGTCCCCCACCGAGGCGAGGGTGCCGTCGACCGGCGAGCGGTCGGTCGACCGCGGCACGCCGTCGAGACCGACGGCGATCGGGTAGGACTGGCCGCCGACTTCGATCGTCATCGTCGCCTCGACACCATCCACGGCGAGCGCCACCTGCTCCACTCCCATCGGGTTGGCCTCGACCGAGAGTGGGGGGCTGATCGGGACACCGCCACTCGGGGGGACCACGGCGGACGGTGGACCGGCCAGCCCCTCGAGCCGCTCGATCAGCTCGGCCTCGAGCTCCTCGTCGGCGGCGACCGGCGTGTCGGAGAGGTCGGCGGTGATGAAGTCGGCGATCACCGAACCGTCGGTACCTGCCCCCGTGCCGGCGAGGACGAGCTCCTTCCTGGGCCAGATCACCAGGAACTGCCCACCTCGGCCCCGGGCCATCATCGCGCCATCCATCGACCGGGGCAGCCACCAGCCCAAGCCATAGCCGAAGTCAGCATCCACCGGCAGGGGTTCGGCCGCGAGCAGACGGACGACCGGTGAGGGGATGACCTGCACTCCCTGCCACTCACCGCCATCGAGGATCAGCTGGCCGATACGAGCGAGATCAGCGGGGCGCAGTGCCAGGTCGCCCCATCCGTGGTTCACACCGGAAGGATCGGCCGCCCAGCGCCACTCCTCGATTCCGAGCGGGCCGAACAGCACCTCATCGGCGTAGTCGGCCAGGCTCATTCCGGTGGCCTGGGAGAGAGCGGCCGAGGCTAGGTGATAACCGGGTGAGCAGTAGGCGAAGGAGGCGCCCGGTGCCACGGCCGCCGGCAGACCAGCGGCGTAGGCAACGGGGTCGGCCTGATCGAGCATCGCCCCGAGCTCGACCTCACCCGGCTCGATCCCGCATGCCAGCCCGGCACGCATGCCCAACAGGTCACCGATGGTCACCGATCCGGCTGGTTGCCCGGCCGTGGCGCCCACCAGCTCGGCCAGCGGTTGGTTCAAGCCCTCGATGTCGCCCCGCTCGGCGGCAGTGGCCAGTACCAACGCGGTGATGCTCTTGGTGACCGAGGCCAGGTCGTGGAGAGCCCCGCCGGGGTAAGGGTGCAGTGAGGCGTCGAGGGCGACCGCACCGTCTCGGACGACCACCAACGCATGCAGGTCGGAGTCCGCCGACTCCAGCAGTTTCACGTCGTCCAACAGCCGCTTCGTGTCGAAGCCGGCCTCCCGAGGGTTCACCGTCGGCCAGACGAAGGCCGCAGGCACACCGGTCTGGGGAACGCGGGTCGACGGCCCCACCGTCGACATCGGGGCGCTGCTCACCGGCGGTGCGAGATCGACATCCCTCCCGGTGGAACCGCACGCCGGCAGCACGCACACGAGCAGAAGGGCGCCAACCGCGCCCAGCCGGTTCCCAACCATGGCGATGATCTCCCGTCGATCGACGCCAGAGAGCCTGTCGCCCGACGCCGAGCCCCACCAGAGCCGAAGGTCCCCGAACGCCCGTCCGCCCGTCGGCCAGCAGCGGAGGACCTTTGGCCCTGTGACCGCATGCCCGGCTCCGCGACGGTGAGCGAGACATGTCTCCCCACCCCGGACAAGCGGGCCTCGCCCATGAGTGACGCCACGTACAAGACGATCGACGGCAACGAGGCGGCCGCCCGGATCGCCCACCGGGTGAGTGAGGTCATCGCCATCTACCCCATCACCCCGGCGTCGCCGATGGGCGAGCTGGCCGACACCTGGTCGCAGCGGGGGCAGTCCAACCTCTGGGACACCACGCCCGAGGTGATCGAGATGCAGAGCGAGGGTGGCGCCGCCGGCGCCCTCCACGGCGCCCTCCAGGCCGGGGCACTGACCACCACCTTCACCGCCTCGCAGGGTCTCCTGCTCATGATCCCCAACCTGTACAAGATCGCTGGTGAACTGGTACCCGCGGTGGTGCACGTGGCCGCCCGCTCGGTGGCCACCCACGCACTCAGCATCTTCGGCGACCACAGCGACGTGATGGCTGCCCGTCAGACGGGGATGGCCATGCTCGCCTCCGGCTCGGTCCAAGAGGCCCACGACCTGGCCCTCGTCTCCCATGCGGCGACGTTGCGCAGCCGGGTGCCATTTCTGCACTTCTTCGACGGATTCCGCACCAGCCACGAGGTGGCCAAGATCGAGCTGTTGGCCGACGAGGTCGTGCGGGCCATGGTCGACGACGACCTGGTGGCGGCCCACCGACAACGGGCCCTCGACCCCGACCGGCCGGTCTTGCGGGGCACGGCCCAGAACCCGGACGTGTTCTTCCAAGCCCGCGAGGCCTCCAGCCCGTTCCACCGGGCGGTACCGCAGCTGGTGCAGGCCGAGATGGATCGCCTGGCCGAGCTCACGGGCCGCCGGTACTCGTGCTTCGATTACCAGGGCCACCCCGAGGCCGAGCGGGTGATGGTGGTGATGGGCTCTGCTGCAGGGCCGGCGGCCGAGGCCGTCGAACACCTGATCGCCGCGGACGAGCCCGTGGGGTTGGTCACGGTACGGCTCTACCGTCCCTTCGATGTCGCAGCCTTCGTCGCCACGCTGCCGAGCACCACGGAGCGCATCGCCGTGCTCGACCGGACCAAGGAGCCCGGGGCTGTCGGCGAGCCGCTCTACCTGGATGTCGTGGCCGCGCTCGCCCAACAGTGGGACGGTCAGCCACCACCCGCGGTCATCGGCGCCCGCTACGGGCTGTCTTCGAAGGAGTTCACCCCACGGATGGTGATGGGCGTGTTCGACGAGCTGGCCCTCGCCTCGCCGCGCCGCGAGCTCACCGTCGGCATCGTCGACGACGTGAGCAACACCAGCGTCGCCTACGAGCATCACGAATGGCACGAACCGGAATCGGTCACGCGGGCGGTGTTCTACGGACTCGGCAGTGACGGCACCGTCGGAGCCAACAAGAACACGGTCAAGATCATCGGTGAGCTGACCCCGCTGTACGCCCAGGGCTACTTCGTGTACGACTCGAAGAAGTCGGGCTCGAGAACGGTGTCGCACCTGCGGTTCGCCCCGGATCCGATCCGATCGGCCTACCTCGTCGACGAGGCCGGGTTCGTC
>JAOUEE010000392.1 GCA_029858875.1 Acidimicrobiia bacterium | reverse complement strand
CGTGGTCGGTGAAGGTCATGCCGCTCCATTTGCGGGCCGAGGAGAACGGCACCCGGCCGGTGAGCGACCAGTCGCCCGGCTCGGTGAGGCGTTGGGCCAGGGCCCGGGAGGTGGCGTTGGGGTCGGGGTCGAGGTGGGCCAGGGCGGCCAGGGCGGCGTCGACGGTGGCCGGGTCGGCTCCTTCCAGGGTCTCCACCTCCGACACGGCCAGCAGGCCTTCGGTGAGGGTGCCGGTCTTGTCGGCGCAGAGGATGTCGACCCGGGCCAGCACCTCGATGGCGGGGAGCTCCTGGACGAGGCAGCGTTGCCGGGCCAGGCGAACCACGCCGACGGCGAAGGCCATGCTGGTGAGGAGCACGAGACCTTCGGGGACCATGCCCACCAGGCCGGCCACGGTGCTGATGATGCTGGGCCGCCAGCCCTCATGCCGCCGGAGGAACTGGCTGCTGGCCAGGAGGAGGCCGATCGGGATAATCAGGTAGCCGACGGTGGTGACGATGCGGTTGATGTCGTTGCGGAGGGGGGAGTCGACCAGCGTGAAGCGGCGGGCCTCCTCGGCCAGCTGGGCGGCGTAGTTGTCGGCCCCCACCTTGGTCACCATCATGCGGCCGGTGCCGGCCACCACGGTGCTGCCGCTCATCACCGGGTCGTCGGTGGTGCGGCTGATGGGATCGGCCTCGCCGGTGAGGAGGGACTCGTCGATCTCCAGGTTCTCCGCAGTGAGGACCGTGCCGTCGGCCACCACCTGGGCTCCGCTGCGCAGCTCCACCACGTCGTCGAGCACCAGCTCGTGTACCTGCACCTCCACCGGGGTGCCATCGCGCACGGCCAGGGCCCGGGGGGCGTTGACCACCGAGAGAGCGTCGAGGGCCCGTTTGGCCCTGAGCTCCTGCACCATGCCGACCAGGCTGTTGACGACGATGATGGAGCCGAACAGGGCGTCCTTGGGGCTGCCGGCCACGATGACCAGGGCGGCCAGGATGCCGACCACGGCGTTGATGGGGGTGACGACGTTGCTGGCCACGATCCGGCCCACCGTGCGGGTGGGGACGGCCGGCACCGTGTTGGCCAGGCCCCGGGCGGCCCGGTCGGCCACCTCAGCGGTGCTTAGGCCAGCCGACGGGTCCGTGCCGGGGTGATTCACGAGCCGACCCTACCCACGGCCGGTGGGTAACTCTCCGCCAGCCTGGCTCGTCAGCCCTCGGGCCGACGCCAGCCGAAGCCATGCTCGGCGTCGGCGGAACCGGCCCTGCTTCCGTGTCACACGCGGGCGGCGTGGGCGGCGAGGCGTCGGGCCATGTCGTCGGCCGCCAGATGGGGGCTCCGCTGGGACAGTTCGGTTCCCTCCAGGATGCGGGTGGCGACCGGGGCGGCACCGGCGTCGGCGGCGTGGATCACGACCTCGGCTCTGTGGTGACCGGCTCTGTAGTCATCGGCTCGGCGCTCGGCGTCGGCCACCTCGTGGCGCGTGGGTGAGCAGGGCCAGGCTCACGCCGCCCGGCTCGCCGATGGCCGGTCGCAGGCGCCGGGTGTAGCGGGGGAGTCGACCAGGAGGTTGCCGCCCGGGGCGGAACACCAGGGAGCGGCCCCCGTGGGCCATCGGCTTGGAGGTGCTGACCCGCCCTCATGTGCCATTCTCGGACAGGAGTGATCTCCGACGCGACACTGTGCTGTGACGGGGGCCGAGAGCATCCGTGCCCAACTCGCGCACGAATGATCCCGCTCGGCCATCGTCGTCCCTGAGCGCGTTGCCGCTAGTCGCTGAACGAATCCTGTTTGCGAATCGAGCCAACGCGGGTCGGCCCTCAGCGACGTTCCCGGTCGAACAGCGGTCGGCGTCGGGCATGGGGAAACACCTCGGAGAAGCGTGCTTCGGCGAGGTCGGTCCCGACCAGGACCAGCTCTCCTTCGGCCGGCAGGGGAACGTGGGGGTCGGGGTTCCCTCGGATCGAGCCGGCGGTCTCGACCGCCACGACGTTGCACTGTGTGCGGCGGTAGACGTGCGCCTCGGCCAGCGTCGTCCCGGCGAGCTCGCGCGGGATGGGCGTGCGGAACACGTTGAGACCATGGGCGACGAACAACGTCTCGTCGCCTCGGAAATGGTTCCAGATCACCGCCGATCCGGTGCCGGCGTACGACAGTACGGCATCGGCGCCGGCGCGGTACAGCGTGGACACGTTGCGGTCGAGCCGCGAACGGGACACGATCCGTGCGTCGGGCCGCAGCCCGCGGCAGTAGCGGGTCAGGTACACGTTGACGTTGTCGTCGTGTGTGGTGATCAGCACGGCGCCGGCATCGCTGATCCCGGCCTTCTCGAGGACCGATCGGTCGGCAGCGTCGCCGAGCACGTACTGCGCGCCCTCACGGCGTCGCTCGGGCAGCTTCTCGACAATCGCGAACTCGATGCCCTCCGCGGCGAACGCATGCCCCACCGCCCGGCCGACGCGCCCGCCGCCGATGATCAGGGCCTTGTTCGCAGTCGGCGAGTCGGTCGTGTACGCATCATCGAACGCCGCAAGCTGGTCGGTGGTGCCGGCGAGCAGCAGCATCGACGAGTCGCGGAGGCGGGTATCGGCCGTGGCGATCGCGAACGCGCCTCGATCCCACACCCCGATGAGCCCGACCCCGAGCCGTTCCCGGAAGCTGGTTTCGGCGAGCGTGCGGCCGACGAGATCGGTGCCGATCGCGCCGGCCTCGGCGATCTGGAGACCGGCGAAGCTGCCGATCACATGGCTCTGCCCACCGAGTCCGAGCGTGCGGGCCGCCATCGCCGCGCCGAGGACCTCACCAAGCTGGACGACGTGATCGGTGCCGGCGATCTCCAAGATGTCGACCGACGCCGGCGAGTTGGCGCTCGCCACGATCTCGACCTGCGGCGCGATCTCCCGGACGGTGAACGCGATGTTGGTGTTGGTCTGGTCATCCTGGGTGGCCACCACCATCGCCGCCTGGCCGACACGGGCGTTGTGGTAGGTGACCGGGTCGTCGAGCGCGCCGACCATCACGGTGCGACCCTCGTCGTGCAGGCGGCCCGCGAGGTCCACGTCGTCGACGATGACGACGTAGGGCACCTCGGCTTGGTCGGCCTTCTCGATCAGGTCTTCCTCGACCGGCCCGAGCGCGGTGAGGATCACGTGGCCGGACGTCGACGGCGCAAGTGCCCGTGGCGCACGCCGGCGCTCACGTTCGTTCATCCACGGGATGAACACGAACTGGATGAACACGAACGGCAGCATCACCAGCAAGAACGTCGAACCTGAAAGCAACACGATCACCGAGAAGATCCGACCCGCGTCCGACTCGAAGGTGATGTCGCCGAACCCGAGCGTCGTCATCGTCGTCAACGTCCAGTAGACGCTGGTCGGCCAC
>JAOUEE010000073.1 GCA_029858875.1 Acidimicrobiia bacterium | reverse complement strand
CGACGCTCGCCAGGCTGACCAGAGCAACCCCGGCGGCGACATCGAGAATCCGGCGGAGCCGCACTAGGCCGGGCCCGCCGGCGCCACGGTCGTCGGTGGCGGCGGAGGAGGTGGCGGCGGCGGCGGGGCCGTCACCGTCACCGCGGCAGAGACCGACGACGAGCCACCTGGGCCCAAGACGGTGAGCGTGACCGTGAAGGTGCCCCCGCTCGCATAGGTGTGGACCGGATTGGGGGACGTGGCGGTGGTCCCGTCCCCGAAGTTCCACGACCAATTGGTGATCGGCCCCGACGAGGTATCGACGAACGATGCGGTCAGGTCGCTCGTGGAGAACGTGAACGAGGCCACTGGCCGCGGCGGGGGCGGGACGATGGTGATGGTGCGACTGAACGGCGCCGAGCTACCGCCGGCATTGGCGGCGACGAGCGTGACCGTGAAGGTGCCTGCGCCGTAGGTGTGAACCGGGTTGCGGGCCGCCGACGAGGTGCCATCGCCGAAGCTCCAGAGCCACGACGTCGGGCCGTTGCTGGAGGTGTCGACGAAGCTGACGGTGACTCCGTCGCCGGCCACCGACTGGGTGAACGAGGCCACTGGTGGCGGCGGCAGGACGGTGATGGTGGTGCTTGCGCTGTTCGAGCCGGCGCTGTTGGCGACGGTGAGGCTGACGGTGAAGGTTCCCGCTGACGAGAAGGTGAACGAGGCGTTCTGGCTGGTGGGCATCGAGCCATCGGGCATGGACCAGGTCCAGCGGTCCGGTCGATTGGTCGAGGTGTCGGTGAAGGTCACGGTGGTCCCCACCGGCACGGTCCGCGCCGGTGCCACGGTGAAGCTGGCGAGCGGCGGGATGACCGCGCGGGCAATGGTGACGGTGGCGGTCGCGGTGTCGCTGCCGCTGACGTTGGTGACGGTCAGACGCACGGTGTACGTGCCGGCGACCGCGTACTGATGAGAGGGATTCTGGGCCGACGAGACCGACCCGTCACCGAACTCCCACTGCCAGGTGGCCGGGGAATTGGTGGAGGTGTCGGTGAACTGCACCGGGTCGGCGGTGGTGGCTCCTGTGGCTGGGGTGAACGTGAAGCCGGCGACCGGAGGCGGCGGATTGACATCGATGGTTCGCTGCGCCGTGGTGGCACCAGCCGCGTTGGACACGGTGAGCGACACCACGAACCGGTCCGCTCTGCTGTAGGCGTGTTGGGGATTCTGCTCGGAGGACGTCGTGCCGTCGCCGAAGTCCCAGCTCCACGACGTGGGCGATCCGGTGGACAGGTCGGTGAAGCTCACGGTCTCGCCGATCCTCACCGGAGAGGCGGACACGCTGAACGCGGCGTTGGGCAACGGAGGCGCCACGGTCACCACCGTCTCGGCTTGGTCCGACCCGGCGCTGTTCGTGGCCGTGAGGGTCACCGTGTAGGTGCCCGGCACGGAGAAGGAGTGGGCCGGGTTGGCCGCACTGGACGACGAGCCGTCACCGAAATCCCAGTTCCACGACGTGGGGCCGTTGGCCGAGGTGTCGGAGAACTGCACCAACTCACCGACCGTGACGCTGGTGGAGCTGACCGTGAAGGACGCGTCGGGTGCCAGCCCGGCCGCCGTGACGTTGATGGTGGCCTGGGCGGTGCTGGATCCCCTGCTGTTGGACGCGGTGAGTGTGACCACGAACGTGCCCGCCCGATCGAACGCATGGCTCACGGTCGTTCCGCTGGCACTGCCGCCGTCACCGAAACTCCAGTCCAGACCGGTGGGTTCGTTCAGGGACGTGCTCGTGAACACCACGGTCTGACCGGCCTGCACATCGGAGTCGGAGACGGTGAAGCGGGCCACCGGGGGGTCGACCGCGGACCGCACCACGACATTGACCGTCGTGGTGTCAGAACCTGCACTGTTGGAGGCGGTGAGCGTCACGGTGTACGTGCCGACGGACCCGTAACCGTGCCCGACGTTCGGACCCGATGCCGACGTTCCGTCGCCGAAGTTCCAGCTGAGGCTGGTGGGCGAACCCGAGGATCGGCTCTGGAAACTGACGATCTGTCCCACGCCCGGATTCAGCGTGGACGCCAAGATCTGTGCGACGGGCGGTTCGATCGACGCGGCGACCTGGATGACGGCCTCGGCGAAGGAGCTGCCCTCACTGTTGGCGACCGTGAGTCCGACGGTGTAGCGGCCCGGACTGGTGTATCGGTGGGTGACCGAGGACCCGGTTGCCGTCGCACCATCGCCGAAGGTCCAGTTCCACGAATCCGGGGAGCCGGAGGAGCGGTCGGTGAAGCTCACGGTCTCTCCGACCGCCACGACCTGGCTGCTGAAGCCGAAGTCGGCTACCGGCGGCACATTCTCGTTCTCGCCCAGAACGAGAATGTCGATGGACGTCGAGTCGGTGGCACCATCGTCTCGGTCGACGGTGAGGGTGACGGTGAAGGTGCCCTCGTCGTCCCAGGACTTCGTCACCTGCGGACCGTTCAGCGCGGTCCCGTCACCGAAGGTCCACGACCAGCTGGTGGGCCCTCCGAGGGATGCGTCGACGAACTCCACCGGCTCACCCACCCGCACCGTGGACGCGGAGAAGGTGAAGTTGGCGATCAGATCGGATTCGACGTCGGGATCCTGGTTGTCGGGCGGCACCGAACTGGACGGTGCGGTCGCATCGTCGGCGCCCGGGTCGGAACCCCCGGAACCAGCCTCACCTTCGCCGCTTCCCTCGCCGCCGCCGATACCGCTGCCGCCGCTGCCCGCCGTGCCACCCTCGCCCTGCGCCGGCGCGGCGCCGATGCCACCCGCGTCGCCGTCGCCGCCCGTGGTCGGCCCACCACCGCCGTCCGGTTCACCCACGGCGGCATCGCCGGCACCCTCGCCCAGCTTGTCGATCACCCGCACGATGCCGTCACGGTCGAGCAGGGCGGCCGCACTGCCGAACGGGTTGTTGAACCAGACCTCGTCGTTGCGTTCGAACAGCTCGAAGGATCGGTCGGCCCGCCCCACGCTCACCCGGGCCCGCTCGGATCCGTCGGCCACATCGACGATGACCACGGCACCATCGGAGTAGTCGGGTACGTACCCGGTGGTTCCCATCACCACCGGCGGCCCGAGATCGGATCCCGGCGGCGAGACGTCGATGGCACGACACGCTCGACGCTCGACGTCCCACACCACCACCCTGCCCGTATCGGCGTCGGCCATGGCGACGTAGGGCTGCTGGCTGGTGGTGGGGCTCGACCCGACGACCGGCGCGCCGGCGGGCAGCACCGCTTCGCAGCCATCGGGCGCCTCGGCCGATCCGCCCACGGCTCGGAGCTCGGGCGTGGCCAGATCCACCAAGAGTGTTCGATCACCCGACGCAGCCAAACGGGCCTCGTCGGGGTCGACCCCGACATCCAGCGAGCGCTGCTCCGAGCCGGCGAGATACGCGCGAACCGTCCCATCGGGCGTCATCGCCCACAGCGTGCCGTCGGCGCCCACGACCGGCCCGCTCAACCGGGTATCCACCTCGACGACTTCGGCCAGTCCCAACGGGTCGGCGACGATCTCACGCACGCTGTCGCGGGTGACCAGATAGGCGACCTGCCCGTTGGACACGAGCGAGGCATCGGCGACATCCTCGACGGTGACGGTGTCGACAGGTTCGAGCCCGATGCCGTCGACCACCGTGACCGCGCCACTGTCGCGGTCGATCACCGCGACATCGGCTCCGACCGGGACCAGGTCCAGACGCGCACCGGGATCACCGACGCTGACCCGCGTGGCGACGTCACCGGCAGCCCCGTTGACGCGCACGATCTCACCACTGGCCCGGCTGACCATCCAGGCGCTCGGGTCGCCGTACGAGATCTCCTCGGTGTCGCGCGCACCTGGACGCAGCACCATGGCCAGCGCGACCAGGCCAGCGAGCGCGACCAACGCCCACATCCACCACTGCAACGCATCGCCACGAGGTTTGACGGTGTTCTCCCGGGTTCGACGCCGCCTCTCCGACCATGCGGCAGACGGCGGACACTGCTCACCAGACATCGGTCCGGTGGCGATGCGCACGATCCGTCCACCGAGCGAAGCCGGGTGCCTCGCGCGCTCCGTAGTCGAATCGACCGCACCGCGTTGCCAGTCTAGGAGCCGATCCCGCCCGACAACAGGCGGGCACCCAGATTCGGTCGAGGTCAGGCGAGCGTTGCCACCAGTGCCGCCAGGCTGTCGGCCACCGTGTGCGGCCTGGGGTCCACCGGGAGGTCCGTGGCCCGGGTGACGCCGCTGAGCACCAGGGCGAAGTCGTACCCGAGGGTCTGGGCGAACCGCCCGTCGGTGTCAGGACGGTCGCCCACCACCACGCCGGTGTCGCCCAGGCGCCGTTGGACCAATGCGGCGATCGGAGCATGAGGCTTGCCCGCCACCTCGGCGGCCACGCCGGTTGCCGCCTCGGCGGCGGCCACGAGGGCACCGTTGCCGGGAACCAGGCCCTCGGGGGTCGGAAAGGAGACGTCGTCGTTGGTGGCCAGCAGCCGCGCGCCGCGGTGGACGGCCCGGGTGATCTGGGTCAGTTCGGCGTAGTCGAACCCCTGGTGGATACCCACGACCACGGCATCCACGGGGGCATCGGAACGTTCGACGTACTCGATGCCGGCGCCGACCAACGCCTCGGCGACTCCCGGACCCGCGGCCATGAGGACCCGATCGGACGGCGCCAGCAGGTCGACCACGGCTTGGGCCGACGTGATCACCGATCCCGCCGCGTCGATGCCCATCGATGCCAGCTTGGCTTCCTGATCGGCCACCCGCAGACGCGAGTTGTTGGTGACGAAGACGACCGCACTGCGCTGTTGGAGCGCGGCCACGGCCGCGGCCGCCCCCGGGATCACCTGATCGTCGAGCCAGATCACGCCGTCGAGGTCGATCACCCATCCGTGCGCTCGAGCCAGACGCTTGGTGACGGCGTCAGTCAACTTCCCACGTGGGCAGCGAGTGCAGCAGTGCTTCGAGGTCGCCCGGGCCCTTCTGCTCCTGGGCCGCGGCCAACTGCCGGCTGGTGGCTTCGACGTACTCCGAGCGCTGCACCCGGCGGAAGATGCCCATGGGGGTGGGCGCCTCGGGGCTGGAGCTCAGACGGGAGAGGGCGAAGGCCAAGGCCGGATCGGTGGCTTCGGCGTCGTGCACCAGCAGCCGGTCCTCCCCCACCTCCGCCACGTCGACGATCGTGGCCAGACCGTGGTCATCGAGCATGATCCCCCGTTCACCGTCGGCCCCGAAGCGAATGGGCTGCCCGTGCTGGAGGTCGATGATCATCGCGGCGCGGGCGTCCTTCCTGGTGAGGGTGGAGAAGGCCCCGTCGTTGAACACGTTGCAGTTCTGGTACACCTCGACCAGCGCCGCCCCGGGGTGTTCGTGGGCCGCCCGAAACATCTCCTGCATGTGGGCCCGGTCCATGTCGTGGGTGCGAGCCACGAACGTGGCCTCGGCACCCAGCGCCACGCTCACCGGGTTGAATGGCTGGTCGAGCGACCCCATCGGGGTGGACTTGGTGATCTTGCCGACCTCGCTCGTCGGCGAGTACTGCCCCTTGGTCAGCCCGTAGATCTGGTTGTTGAACAGCAAGATGTTGAGGTTGACGTTGCGCCGTAGTGCGTGGATCAGGTGGTTGCCGCCGATCGAGAGCATGTCGCCATCTCCGCCGACGACCCACACGTCGAGGTCGGGCCTCGCCATGGCCAGGCCGGTGGCGATGGCCGGGGCCCGACCGTGGATGCCGTGGACCCCGTAGGTGTTCATGTAGTACGGGAACCGAGCTGCGCACCCGATCCCGCTGATGAACACCGTGTTCTCACGTCGTACGCCGAGCTCGGGGAGCAGCAGCTGCACGGCAGCCAGGATCGAGTAGTCGCCGCAACCCGGGCACCAACGGACCTCCTGGTCGCTGGACCAGTCCTGGCGGGTGGTCACCGGCACATCAGTCATCCAGCATCCCTTCGATGGCGTGAGCGATCTCGCCGGCCGTGAACGGCTGACCCATCACCTTGGAGAGCGTTCGGGCGTCGACGAGGTAGGTGCCCCGGAGCACGAAGGCCAGCTGCCCGTTGTTCATCTCGGGCACGAGCACCTTGTCGAAGCCCGCGAGCTTGTCGCCGAGGTCGTTGGGTAGTGGCTTGAGGTGGGTGAGATGGATCTGGGCGACCTTGTGGCCCTTGGCCCGCACCCGGCCGACGGCGCTGACGATGGCCCCCCACGTGGACCCCCATCCGACCACGCACAGGTCGGCATCGGCATCGCCGTGGACCTCGAGCGGTGGGAACGACTCGGCGATCTTGGCGATGCGGGCCTCACGCACATCCGTCATGGCCTGATGGTTGGCTGGGTCGTAGCTGATGTTTCCGCTGCCCTCGGCCTTCTCGATGCCACCGATCCGATGCATCAGCTCCGGCGTCCCCGGGATGGCCCACGGTCGAGCCAGGTTCTCGTCACGCAGGTACGGCCAGAACACGGCCTCGCCGTCCTCGTCGGTCTGGTTGGGCGTCGAGGCGAACTCCACGGAGAGATCGGGCAGATCGGCCACATCGGGCAGCCGCCACGGCTCGGAGCCGTTGGCCAGGTAGCCGTCGGACAACAGCATGACCGGCGTGCGGTAGGTGAGCGCGATCCGAGCCGCCTCGATGGCGGCGTCGAAGCACTGAGCCGGGCTGTAGGCGGCCACGATGGGCAGCGGCGACTCGCCGTGTCGCCCGTACAGGGCCAGGAAGAGGTCGGCGGCCTCGGTCTTGGTGGGAAGGCCGGTAGAGGGCCCTCCTCGTTGGATGTCGATGATGATGAGCGGAAGCTCGAGGCTGACGGCCAGGCCGATGGTCTCCCCCTTGAGCGCGATGCCCGGTCCGCTGGTGGTGGTGATGCCGATGTGGCCGCCGTAGGACGCCCCGAGTGCCGATCCGACGGCGGCGATCTCGTCCTCGGCCTGGAGGGTGCGGACCCCGAAGTTCTTGTGCTTGGCCAGCTCGTGGAGGATGTCACTGGCCGGGGTGATGGGATACGAGCCGAGGAACAGCGGCAGATTGGCCTGCTGACCAGCCGCCAGAAGGCCCCATGCCAACGCGGTGTTGCCGTTGATGCTGGTGTAGACGCCGGGCGTGAGCGGCGCCGGTTGCACGATGAAGTGGTGCTCGCCCAACTCCGCCGTCTCGCCGTAGGCGTGGCCGGCCTTGAAGGCGTTGACGTTGGCCGCGATGACCTCCTCGCGGCCGGCGAATTTGGCGTTGATCCAATCGAACGTGGGCTCGAGCGGCCGGCTGTACATCCACGAGACCAGGCCGAGGGCGAAGAAGTTCTTGGATCGCTCGGCGTCGCGGGGCTTCACCCCGAGGTCGGCACACGCCTCTTTGGTGAGCTTGGTCATGGGCACCCGGATGACCGTGTAGCCATCCAGCGTGTGGTCGTCGAGAGGATTGGCGTCGTAGCCCGCCTTGGCCAGATTCCGCTCCTCGAAGCTGTCCTCGTTGACGATGACCGTGCCGCCCAACTCGACTCGGTGCAGGTCGGCCTTCAACGCCGCCGGGTTCATGGCCACCAGCACATTGGGCGCGTCGCCGGGTGTGGTGATGTTGTGATCGGAGATGTGGACCTGGAAGGCCGAGACGCCCGCCAGGGTGCCCGCCGGGGCACGGATCTCCGCCGGGAAGTCGGGCAGGGTGGCCAGGTCGTTCCCGAACATGGCGCTGGCGCTGGTGAAGCGATCTCCGGTCAGCTGCATGCCGTCACCCGAGTCACCGGCGAAGCGCAGGATGACATGGGTCAGCTGGGGAGTTGACGCCTTGGAGTCGGCGGTGTCGGTCATGGACTCTTTTCCCTCGGAACCCGGACGGTCCGGGACCTTAGCCCTCTGGCCGACGTTGTGGTGTCACCGTGGACTCGGGTCACCGCAGGCGCGGCTCACGCCCTCCCACGACGATACCGGCGCGGCCGCTCAGGCGATGCTGACCGACGCGTCGGCGTAGACGTCCTGGATGGCGTTGAGCAGCTCGACGCCCTCGGCCATCGGCCGTTGGAAGGCCTTGCGCCCCGAGATGAGACCCATCCCGCCGGCCCGCTTGTTGATGACGGCAGTGCGTACCGCTTCGGCCAGGTCGCTGGCCCCGGACGAGGCCCCGCCGCTGTTGATCAGCCCGATGCGGCCCATGTAGCAGTTGGCCACCTGCCAGCGACACAGGTCGATGGGATGATCGGTGGTGAGCTCGTCGTAGACCAGTGGATGGGTCTTGCCGAACCCGGCGACGGCGTTGTAGCCGCCGTTGTTCTCGGGCAGCTTCTGCTTGACGATGTCGGCCTCGATGGTCACGCCGATGTGGTTGGCCTGGGCGGTGAGATCGGCCGAGGCATGGTAGTCGACGCCGTCGACCTTGAACTCGGGACTGCGGAGATAGCACCACAGCACGGTGAACATGCCCAGAGCGTGGGCCGCCTCGAAGGCGGCGGCCACTTCCTGGATCTGGCGGCCGCTCTCCTCGGACCCGAAGTAGATGGTGGCGCCGACGCCGGCGGCCCCCAGCTCGTGGGCCTGCTCGACCGATCCGAACATGATCTGGTCGAACGTGTTGGGCGCGGTCAACAGCTCGTTGTGGTTGATCTTGACGATGAAGGGGATCTTGTGCGCGTAACGACGCGACACCGATCCGAGCACGCCGAACGTCGTGGCCACGGCGTTGCACCCACCCTCGACGGCCAGCTGGATGATGTTGGCCGGATCGAAGTACGCCGGGTTGGGGGCGAACGAAGCCGCACCACTGTGCTCGATGCCCTGGTCGACCGGCAGGATCGACACGTACCCGGTGCCGCCCAACCGGCCGTGATCGAACAGCGACTGGAGGTTGCGAAGCACCTGCGGCGAGCGGTCCGACATCGACAACACATCATCGATGTAGGAAGGGCCGGGCACGGTGAGGCTGCCCGCGTCGATGGTCTTGCACTCATGGCCCAGCAGTGAGTCGGCGTCGTCGCCGAGCAGGCTCGCGATATCCACAGGTGATCTACTCCTGATGAGAGGGTCGTACCCGTCACGGTACGTCGGCCGGGGGAGGGACTCCCAGTCGTGTGAGAGTACTCATCGGAACGCCAGGCCGTCGTGAGCCGCAGGACCCACCCTCATGCTCGATCGGGCTGGGTGGCCATCGCCTCGGCCAGGGAGGCACGGGCCCGTTCGAGCAGGCTGGCGGCCCGCCGCCCATGACCGGCCGGCACCACCCGGTCGGCAGTGATCTGGGTGCGGCTCCGGGTCTGGCCCCCGGCGGTGAAGAATCGTCTCTGCACTCGCCCCAGCACCACCACCTCGGACCCTTCCCGAAGTCGTTCGAGGGCCCGCGACGGCCCGAACACCGCCACCGGTACGGTGTCGGCCCGCTCGCCGGCTCGTTGGGTACGGACCTCCATGTGCAACAGCACATCGCCGGAGGGCAGGGTGCGCCACCGAGGGGAGCGGCTGACGACACCGGCGACGACCGCGAGATTGAGGGAACCGACCGGAGACAACGGGGCGGACATGACACAACTCCTTCACCGAACCGTGGAGGAGGAGGTGGCCCGACCCTACGCAGGCGCTCGGACACCGATCGAGTCATCGGTCAACGGGCTCGGCCGAACTAGAGCGAACGCACCCGCGCGTCGACATCGGCGAACCCGGGGCTGGTGGCCTGGATCCAGCGGAACACCTCGCGAGCACGCGGCACACGGCCGCTGCGCTCGTACAGGTCGGCCAGGGCATAGGCCCGGCGCAGGTGATGGTCGTGGGGCCGCTTGGGACGGGTCCATCCCTTCTCGAGCAGGGCCGAGGCCTCGGCCAACCGACCCTGGTCGGCCAGCGCGCCGGCCGCGACGATCCGTCCTTCGGTGACCAGCGCGGCCGATGGCGACGCCGCTCGGAGCTCATCCCACAGCTCGGCCACATCGGGATAGCGCTCGAGGGCCCGGTAGCAATCGGCCAGAACCGGATGCTGCTCGGTGGTGCCGCTGAGCACCCGGAAGTGCTCGAGCTGGTCAGCCGCCGCCTTCCAGTTGCCCAGGCGATACTGGATGAGCCCCTGCAGCTCGGCCACTTCGGGCACGTCGGGAACTCCCCGGACCACGGGAGCGAGCAGCCGGCGAGCGTCCTGGAAGCGCTCCTGGGCGAAGGCCTGCGATGCTTCACGGAGCGCCCGGACATGGCGCGGCCCCGACTCGGGCCCGACCAGCCGGGTGATGGCCACCTCGGGTTCGTCGAGAGCCAACGGCACCTTGGGCAGCGGCGCTCGTTTGGCGGCCCGTTTGGTGGACCGACCCGGTCGCTTCCGTGACTCGGCCCGTTCGACCGCATCCTTGGCTTCGTCGCGTAGTCGGGCCTGATCGACGGCCCGGGCTTCTCGCTTGGCGGCCCGGGCCGCTCGTTTCTCGGCCTCCTCCGGGGTGACGGGTCGGCGCGGCGGCCCCGATGCCCGGGCCTCGGGCTCGCTCTCGCGGCGGACGCCGGTCTGGGCCAGGCTCCCCCACTGACTGGCCCGCCCGGTGGGCTTGGCGTCTCGTCGGCGCCCCTGGCCGCCCGTCCGTCCTCTGGTACCGGAGACCTGCCGATCCGATCCGGATCCCTTGCCCCCGCTCGGCTTCTTGGCGCCGCTACGGTCTGAACCAGCACCCGTCCCGCCCGAGCCCGATCGCTTGGGCGGACGTCCTGAACCGTCCGACCCCGAGCGGCCCTTTCCACTGCGACGGGAGCGGTCATCGGCCATCGGGCCAGCGTATCCCCCCATCCTCGGCCCTCCGGTCCGATCAGGCCATTCCGACTACTGACACTCCGCGGAGCGCGAGATAGTCTGAAATATATTCACGTGCAAAGAAAGGCACATCGGCGATGACCGCGCTTCGGCGTCCGTTCTTCCTCCTGTTCCTGTTCGGCTTCGGCACGATCTCGGCGGCCCTCTTCTGCTTGCCACCCGCTGGAGCCACCGAGCTCACGGTGCCCCACGCCGGCACCGTGCCCGAGGTCCCCCGCATCGATTTCCCCAAGATCCTCGATGGCCGCGTCTTCGCCATGGCCGAGGTGGGCCATTGGATCGTCGTCGGCGGTGATTTCCAGCAGCTCGAGCTCCAGGACGGCCGCGTCATCACCCGCCCCCACCTGGTGGCCTTCGACCGAGACACCGGCGCTCTGGTCGACGAGTTCGAGCCGGCGCCGAACCGGCCGGTGCACGCCATCGCCCCCGGCCTGGCCGGCAACGAGATGTTCGTCGGCGGCAGATTCAGCCAGATCGACGGGCACGCGCGGGCCAAGCTGGCCAAGGTCGCGCTCCCCGACGGTTCGGTGGACCCGCGGTGGATCGCCAACGTGAGCGCCAAGGTCACCAGCATCGACATCACGTCCGATCAGCGGATGTTCGTGGGCGGCTCGTTCAAGAAGGTGAAGGGCACCGACCACGACAACCTCGCCGAGATCGACCCCGTCACGGATGAGGTCATCGCGGCGTTCGAGTTCGCCTTCACCGGCGAGGGGGGCTCGCGCTCGGGGGGTCAACACGTCAAGCACGTCGAGGCCACGCCCGATGGTGACCGGTTGGTGGTGGTCCACTCGGCCAGCCACATCGACGGTAACCAGCGACTGGGCGCGGCCATCTTCGACATCAGCGATCAGAACACCCCCTTCCTCACCGACTACTCCGTCAATTCCTTCTTCCTCGGCGCTCCCCGGGGAGCGCTCCCGGTCGACGGCGACATGTCCCCCGATGGCTCGTTCTTCGCCATGACCACCATCATCGGCAACTCCCCTCCCTGGCACGACATGGTGTTGGCCTTCCCAACCACCGGTGGACCGAACACCTCCCCCATCTGGACTCATGCCATGCGCGACTCCACCTATTCGGTCGCCATCTCCGACAACGCCGTGTACGCCGGCGGACACTTCTGTCGGATCGCCAGCGGCCCCGGACCGACCAATGACGACGGTCTGGTCAAGAACTGCAGCGGTACCAACCAGCAGGGCGCGTGGCGGTGGCAGATCGCGGCGCTGAACCCGGCCGACGGCACGCCCCTCGACTGGGATCCGGGCTCCAACAGCTTCCATGGCGTCGAGGAACTGACCGTCACCGACCGCGGCCTGCTGGTCGGACACGACGGCTCCTCCCTCGGCAATCGCAACGTTGGCCGGGCCGGCTTCTTCGACTTCGGCCCCTCGGTGCTCGACAGCTCCGAGCCCACGGTGGACATCACCGCTCCCACGCCCGCCGGCCTCTTCGCCAGCCCGCTCACGGTGGCCGGCACGGCCGTGGACGACTACCGGGTCGAGCGGGTGCGGATCCGGCTCTTCAACACCGCCACCAGTCAGTACGTGCAGTCCGATGGCAGCCTCGACGCCGCGCTGTACGAGTTCTTCACCCAGCCGGCCTACGGCGATCCGGGCAGCACCGTCGACTGGGCGATGCAGACCCCGCTGCCCGACGGGCCCTACCGCGTGACGGCGTGGGCCATCGACCCGGTGGGGAACAACTCCACCAGCGAGCAGTTCACGTTCACGGTGGGCGAGGTACCTCCCGCCACATGCACCGCCACCCTCGACGGCAACGGCGGTGTCGACCTGGCCTGGTCCGAGATCGTCGGCGCCGATCCCTATGCCGTCCGCCGCGACGCTGTCTTCGTGGCCAACGTCAGCGGCGGGGTCCTCACGTACAACGATCCGGCACCGGAGCCCGGCGACCACAGCTATGTGATCCGGTCACGGATGGCCGGGGTCACCACCGACGTGCCGTGCGAACCCGACCCCATCACCGTCGACCCACCCACGCTCACGTGCACGGCGGCCCTCCACGGCAACGGCGGGGTGATCCTCACCTGGGACGGCATCACCGGCGAGGACACCTACATCGTCCGACGCGACAACGCCTTCCTGGCCAGTGTCGGCGGCGGCGGCCTCACCTACACCGACCCGACCCCCGGCGCCGGCGACCACAGCTACCTGATCCGATCGAGGATGGCCGGGGTCACCACCGACGTGATCTGCCAACCCGACCCCATCACCATCTGACCCCGACCGAAATTGCGTGGGTTTGTGCCAACTGTTGGCACAAACCCACGCCAGAACGGTCCGGCCCAGATCGGTCCGGCCAAGTCCGGAGGGTGCGATCCGGGCGCATGGAGCACAAAACGTGAGCGAGGGAACCCTTTCGGGTTCCCTCGAGCTCTGGCGTAATCCGGCGGCGTCCTACTCTCCCAGGGACTCACGTCCCAAGTACCATCGGCGCTGGAAGGCTTAACTTCCGTGTTCGGAATGGGAACGGGTGTGACCCTTCCGCTATCGCCACCGAAACCTGTTGTCAAAAGGGGCCCAGCCGACCGGCCGGGCGCTCCCCGAAGAACTCCATAGCGAACACGAGCATCAACCAAGCCCTCGGCCGATTAGTACCGGTCAGCTGAACACATTGCTGTGCGTACACTTCCGGCCTATCAACGTGGTGGTCTACCACGGGCCTTACCCGGTTAACCCGGTGGCTAGATTCATCTTGAAAAGGGCTTCCCACTTAGATGCTTTCAGCGGTTATCCCTTCCGTAGGTGGCAAACCAGCCATGCCCCTGGCGGGACAACTGGCACACTAGAGCTACGTCCATCCCGGTCCTCTCGTACTAGGGACAGCTTTCCTCAATCTAGCTACGGCTGCAGAGGATAGGGACCGAACTGTCTCACGACGTTCTAAACCCAGCTCGCGTACCGCTTTAATGGGCGAACAGCCCAACCCTTGGGACCTGCTTCAGCCCCAGGATGCGATGAGCCGACATCG